>JAVEUB010000003.1:0-16534 GCA_034005785.1 Cloacimonas sp. (SeqCode)
TTACCCCCCCCTCATCCCTCAAATCAAGGATTGAAACAACGCACGCAAAAAGCGGTACTTGACCTTAATGCGGTTTACCCCCCCCTCATCCCTCAAATCAAGGATTGAAACGTGGCGGTGGACTTGATCTTGGCGCAAAGCTGGATGTTTACCCCCCCTCATCCCTCAAATCAAGGATTGAAACGTGATGCAGATAGCAGGGCAGCCGGATGGGGCAAGGGTTTACCCCCCCTCATCCCTCAAATCAAGGATTGAAAATGTCTTTTCGTGTTCTTTCGTGCCCTTTCGTGGTAAGTTTACCCCCCTCCCTCATCCCTCAAATCAAGGATTGAAACAGGAATGGAAGGAGGCATGATAACGAAAAAAGCCAAATATCCTGTTACTCCGTAGCCCGCATCATAGCTCAGTTTTCACATTGTCGCGTAGCCCGCGTTTTAACTCAAACTATTGCTAAACAAGTCGTAAGCAGATAGATGGAGAAACGCTGCACGCAATAGTTTAAGTCAAATTCGCTCGTATGCAAGAACCACCCTTGGAGCGTGTTTGACTTATAGTTTTGCCGCAGGTACTATCAGCTCCACCATTAACTCACTATCTACAATTGTCACACCAGCTTGCGGAAAACTATGAGTTAAACCGCGGATTACAGAATAACGAAAAATAGCCAAACATCATGTTATCGCGTAGCCCGCGTTTTAACTCAAACTATTGCTAATCAGGGAGAAAGCTGATAGTTGGCTAACCGCTGCACGCAATAGTTTAAGTCAAAATCGCTCAGTTACAAAAGCCAAACATCCTGTTACAGCGTAGCCCGCGTTTTAACTCAAACTATTGCTAATCAAGGATAAAGCTGATAGTTGGCTAACCGCTGCACGCAATAGTTTAAGTCAAATTCGCTCAGTTACAATAGCCAATCACCCTGTTACTTTTTATCCTTTTTGTATAGATATAAGCGGTAACGTGATAATAAACAATAATAAACCTGTTTGTGAAGTAGTACGCTGATTGTAACCAAATATCATCAATTTATATGACTTTGCATTTGCCTTCCTTCAATGCCCTAACAGGCTATGTAAGACGGGTTTTTGGGGGTATTGGGCAAAGAACACTGCAGGAATGCAAGGAAGGGGATACAATACATAACCATCTGGAATAAAAGTAGATACACGCAAGTCAAATAAATTGTATCAAATTACTTGACAAATATTCTCCATGCTATTGGCTTGCTCTCGTATTATAGTTTTTTTTCTAAAGGAGTAAAAATCAGCAGTGATTACGTTATGCTTAAATAAAACAGCAGGAATTAATTTAGATAGATGCGGAAGCAAGCAAGCACGTAAGTATCAGGGATTAAAGTGATCACTGAAGGAAAGAGGTAGTGATGGATTTTTGTCTTTTTAGGCCTGTTGAAGGCATTTTGACAGGTGTGCAGCCAAGTTTACAGCTATTTGTTATAGTTGAACAAAAAGGAATTTTGGTAATATACTAAAGTGGTGCGAACCAGGTTTTCGAAATTAACGTTATCGGCAGTTAAGCCTAAACCCGCTTTGGGCGTAGCTCTATTGTGGATCTGTAGCAGGATGCTATCGTGTTTAAGACAAGGAGTATGAAGATGAACATAAAATCAGCAAAAACACTTATCAATTTAAAGCCAGTCTTTTGGCATCTCCCCTCATTTAACATACTTTCCCGGCTGCACGAAGAATCCCTGAAATTCAAAAATTATGGTAAGGTACACACAAACATACAAACGTGTTTACCTAAGGAGATATAATGATGATAGAGAAACGTGAAACTAAGGTTCCCCTTGTTTTACTAAGTGGTTTAAAACCAAAAATATTCGTAACTATATTAAAAAAAGCGAGGTGCAAATGAAAAGCAAAGTTCGCAGTACACTACTATTTGTAGTGCTGTTTGTAATCGCAACTACCTCAATGTTCGCAGCTACAAGAGCCTTTGACGATAGCCACATTAATGTGACTATCCAAAATGCAGGCCCTGGTGGAGTTGTCGTCATTGGGTCAACGGTTAAGGTCACCCTTACAGATCCGGAGTACTCCTCCTCACTCGATCCGCCGAATGAGATATTATCGGCAGCGGTGGATTTTCGTCTGTTTGGTGGCATTGAAGCCGATGCTATGAGCTGGGATCCTGTTCTATTAAAATGGAAAAAGGATTTCGTAGTTCAAGCCGGCACGATTAACACAATAACTCCCACAGCAAAAGTGAAAGTCCGAGGGTTTTTCCGTAGTGGTGGTGAATCCATCATCCCGGATGATGCGCTGTTTATTGTAAATAATATCGCAGGAGTACTTTCTCTACTCCCCACAGATATTATTACAACAGTAACCCCTGCAGGAACTGCAATCGTGGGTTCAGTTATTGCGGTTCAATTTACCAGCACCACAGTAACTTCGGCATCAGCAAACTTCATAAGTTTTGGTGGGCCTGTTACCCCTATGGTAAAAACTGGCGATACGTTCACAGCCTCCTATACAGTGGTGGCAGGAACAATAGCTGGAAGTTTCAAAGTACAAATTATTGGTTATAATACGGGCAATCCCAATCCGGGAGTTGCCTCTGACAACGATAACACTTCAATTAATAACGTGCTTCCCTCTTCCACGGATATACTTGGCACCCATCTGGAAGTGAATAACACTCCTGCCCTTGCAATGATGAAAATTGGTGATACTATCCACGTGAAGGGCACCTTTAAAACCACGGGTTCAACCATAGTAAGCAAAGTATGGATAAATTGGGGCTTAACCTTTACCGGTGGTCCAATAACAGAATATCCGGTGGTTGCAGGAGTATTAAATGCAACGTATGTACCTGCTTCCGGGTCTTTGCCTGCCAATACTGCAAATCTATTGGTTAAAATTACTAAATTGCAAACGGTAGTAGGAAACTTTGCTAACGGTACCTGGAATGTGTCTGGCAATGGAGCCACCCCTCCAGTACCGATTGTAGCAGACCTGATGCCCCCCAGCATTCTTGGTGTTCGAGATCTGTGGTACGACTTCGCGAAACCTCTGCGTTTCTCTCCAGTTGTAACAGCCGTAGATGGACATGCAACTCAGCCGAATGATTTTGCCATATTCCTTACCATCCCCAATTGGGGTGCTGCAGATGGCACAAAATCGTTCACCCTAAAATTCACATCGGAAAACCGTGATGAATTTATGCGGACTTACAGTGTCGGAGACGCCGCTGTAACAAGCGTGGGTGCCGACCTGAAAGTTATTTGGGACGGAAAGAATGCGGCTAACGCAATTGTGGCAGATCCCTTAGTAACTACTTATGGTATTACCCTTTGGGAGATTAAAGATGCCGTAGGAAACGGTGCAACTTTAACCCACATTGTGGGCAATGAGTTCTCTCCCACAGGTGTTTTGGATTTAACCACACATTACAACGTTCAATCCGGTGCAGATAACTGGGTTGGCAATACGATACTTAATCGTATTCATGTGGTTGCAGACAACGTGCCCTTGGGGAAAAACACGGATTTCGCTCCGGTTGATTACACTGTTTTCACCGCAGCTAATCCTATTCATTTAGTCCGTTTGATTGATGATGCGAACAATAGTAACTCCTGGAATAGCGGAGAAGATGTTCGTTATATTGATGCTTCCGGAACAACCATCAATACGCTCAATTTTAACTTCCAGCTTTTGCGTGCATATTCGGTGGATACCAATCCGAAAAGGCACGAAGAAGGAAAATATTGGGCAGTGATGGAAAGTGGAACATCCAAATGGCTATATAATGGAGCTACATGGGTAACTTATCCGGTTGCCTTTAACCAGGATACGAACTCCCTTAATGTGCCATTTGTGGATCAAACTGCGCTATCAAATGTGATGAGCTTAAGCTGGAATACCAGTAGCATTACTGACTTCCCCGGAGCAGTAACTGCCGGTACTCCTTACAAGCTTTATGCTTACTTCCAGGATAATGCAGGTAACATAGTTAAATCCCAAGAAGTTAACGTCAAGATAGAGCACAGGTATGTCCACATGCCTATTATTAGTGATATCAATATAATATCACTACATGATGGTGGAACAGTTGGATTACCTCCTTTAACTGCTGGCATAGAGAACTTCTATATGACTTCTGCCTACACCCCTGGCGGAGATCATAGCGGGAATTACTATGTATCCACGGATATTGTCAGTATCGAAATATTGATTAACAATCGCGACAATTTGACGACTGCTGACCAAGCCGTAAGTATTCAGAACACATTGGGCGGAACAGTTCCTGCTACAATCTGGCTGAAGAAATTAGATTTCGTGGATAATCCTAATCCTCTGTTGCCTGATCGTGCAGTTGTTAACATTCAGGTTGCCAACATGAACAAGATTTCCGGTGCTCTGGCTCCTGGAAAGCAGTGGACAGTTGGTGGCCCTGTGTTGCCGAACAACTACATGAAAGTAACGGCATATCCGCTTGCTACGAACCCATTCATAACAAATTTTGTAGCAACGGGATCGGACAAGTTCAACTTGGTTATTCCGGAAGAACCGGTGTGGCCAAGCACAGATTTGGTAGATTATGCCCTTACCGCAACTCCGGATGTGTTCTCTCCCGGTAATCCCATCAATACCTACGATGCAGTAACTAACCCTGCCAACGATGCTAATACCGATGAGACGAACTTCAGTTTCACGATTCCTCTTGCAAACCGCGATGTTACATGGACATTGAGGCTGGAAAACCTTGCAGGTACATTGGTAAAATCATGGACTGGGAATTTAGCAGCCCCTGAATTGCCTTATACATCTGCACCATATAACTTTACTGGTTTAAAGGATGATTTAACCCTTGTAACTCCTGCGCTGGCAACTGAAGATTTGAATCTGAAGTTGATTGTACAGCCCGCGCCGTATGGTGATACAGGTTACACTGCGCCTCCCACAACAGTGGTCCCGTCAAAAGTAGTGACGATTGATAATATCAATCCCACGCTTGCAACTGGTGCTGGTTCAAGCTTTGCAGCAAATAAGGTGATTACCCTATTACCTGCACAGCCAACCCCTGTTGTTACCCAGACGCAAAGGGATATTGCCTTCACACTGCATACCAGCGAATATCTGGATGCCACCATTCTTAATCAACTGGATCCCATTGACAACCTGCTTAAGGGAACTGGCTGGAATATCCAGGTTTTGGATTCTCTGGGCGTTGCCCTGATGAATGGTGCCTTACCTGTAACCGCAACGATCAATACAATTGTTCCTGCCAATGGAAACAAAACATTTGCGATTACAGCTACCCTGAATAATCTTGCCGGTGACTTTACCGCCAAGAATGCAAAATTGCATATTCGCCTGCCATGGGATAAAGCGAAGAATCCTGCTCGCTACAATAATCCCAGTTTCCCCTATAATGCAGACGTGTTTAGCAATGATAGTGCAGAGGGTTTCTTAACTCTGCATATTCTTAATGCTAAACCCAGGATTAACGATATTACCTTTACCAATAAAACCATTACCGGAACTGCTGGCTATGCTGCCGGCACTTGGAACACTGCCATTACCCAAGCTTGGGTTCGCGATGGTGGCACTACGCCTCCATTAGGCAATTTCACCATGGTTGCTACCGTAACAGGTGGAGCCTATCGCGCCATGAATACAAGCTGGACAGCCAACCTGCAGCCTCTTTTGGGCGGAACAGGTACAGCCAATACAGCAGTTGTTCCCGTGGCTACTTCAACGGTTAATCCCATTAATGAATCAATCGTATGGACGCTTACCTGGACAGGAAATATACCCACTACTGTAGCATCCGCCTGGACTCATAACCAAGCCCTTACGATTCCCATCTCGATAATTACAAGTGATGGCAGCAATCCCGCTGCACATACCGAAACCCAGAGCATAGTGGTAAGAGTAGATAAGGCTGCACCTGTTGCCAGCACTACTGCTACCGAAATCGTAGCTGATGGTAACGCCAAAGCCATTACCTTCAGCGTGGTTGACAATCCCGGCTCTGGCGTTTATTGGAATACCGTGGTTGGTAATCCTTACGGATATGTTGGTGAAAGCCTGGTGCTTTCTCCCAATACAGGCATGACGGTTTCTGATACCGGTGACGGTACCTTCACCATTGCCATCCCAGCCACAACGACAATAAACAAGTTCACCGCTACTTACACTGCAAAAGATCATATGGGTAACCAAGTGGTTTATGTTCGTTACTTGAATGTAACTCCCAAACCCAAGGTGAAAGACGTTAAGATCGTAATGACTCCGCCTGCTACTTTACATGTACCCGGAAATGCTATGCTGGTACGTTTCAACGTTGAGAATAGAACTCGCGTAGAAAATCTCCAGATAACCTTTACCGGCACTGGTGTTAGTGTAGTGGGGGGATCCCCACTCAATGGAAACCCGCAAACCATTACGCTTACACCTGCGGAAATTAGTGGAAGTGCTCCTATCGAGCGCTCATTTAATGTAGTGGCAGCAGATGCCTCCACTTTAACGGCTACTATTACCGGAACCGTTACTCAGTATACTGATGCTGCAACAGGAGCCACAACTCCTCCTACCGCGATAAACTATGGAGTAGGGGTTGATGCCGATAACATTGACACAATCGGTGTTGATACAAAACCGATTATCCAAGCGGTTAGCTTTTATCATAACAATCAGCTAATTAAAAGCCTGTGGAAAGATGACTACATCAACAATGAGTATGTGAATGTAGATTCTATTGTGATAAAAGTTCTCTCCCCTTCTAACCTTCAAAATCCTGTATTCAAGCTGGGCGCAGTGATCTTACCCAATTATACCAGCTATATAGCTCCTGTGAATAGCAACAACACCCATTATTACAAATGGGTAAACCCAGCTTTAAATCCATCCCTAACTGCATTATCTTGGTCTGCCGCTGAACTTGCTGAGTTCAACAAGATCGCTGATTTTACCGAAGATATTGCTACAATCCATGGCTATAATGCCACCAAATGGAATCATGGCATGGCTCTGCTAAGAGAGCCCGAGAAAAGAGTTTGGGGCGTAACTGACCCCAATGGCTGGTTTGCCCCCGAACACCAAGTGAAGGCAGAGTATAAATTCTCCAGCTTGGTGAATACAACTGTATATAACAGCGGGATCATAGCAGCAGAGTTTGACGCTATAGAAGACAACATTGTGGATAACTGGAAGTTCCCAGATCAAACTGGAGGATTATCCAGAATAGCGAAAACACCTACGTTTCTCCAAGGCTTAACTGGAGCTGCCAACAACACGACAGTAAATTTCTGGCGTTATACAACTACCTGGACAATTACAAACCCTGATGTCCAAAGTATTTGGAACAACTACGCAGATGGTCAGCAGGTTGCGGTCGATTTCCGTCATCAAGCTGGACCTCTTGCTGCTGTCGGAATTGGCAACAACACTATATATGACACAGCCAAGATCAAAGTTGATGAAAAAGTTCCAGTGTATGAAAATCAATTCAATTGGGCTACTGCTACAGGTGCAACTGCACCAGCCACATATTATTCAGAAACTTCCATGGTATTGCATAAACCCTTCAATCAACCAGAACCTGTAAATAATATTACAGTACCCTTGGATGCAAATAATAAGTGGGCAAATGGCAAAAGCATTTATGTAAAATACTATGCCAAAGATGGCAGCGGTGTAGGGCTGTCTTCAATTACAACTCCCACCGCTACTGGTGGTTGGGCAGTTGTACAAGTATCTCAAAACCTCACTACTGGTGAGAAAGTAATAAAGATCTCAAAATCAGGTGAACTGACTAATCCCCAACCATTTGTCGTCACCTTTGGTGCGGTTCAGGACAGTGTTGGCCACTTCAACTATGCTGCTGCTGGCTCTACAAACTCTACTGATCCGGAGTTCAGAAACCTTCCTCCAACCCTAAATATTTCTTTTGCAGGAGACTATGCAATTGGATTAACCCTGATTGATCCTGCAATTGATGCTGCTACTCGCCCGATTAGAGCTTATCAAGTATTTGATACTAATAACGATACTTTGTTTAGCGTCGGAGAGCTTACAGACTGGAGATCTGCACCCTATATCAAACCTGGGCAAAAAATGGGATTTATGCTTAAACCCGATTATCCCAGTGGAGATAGAGGAAGCGGAGTGGATGTCGATAATATCACTGTGGACGCGGTGTTTATTGATGTAAGCAAAGTTCTAAATAAAACTGCGGTTGCAGCAAATTGGCAACCTCTTACGAAGATTGTGAATCCGATTGATCCCCTCAATAAGGTATGGTATCTTACCAATCCTCAGACCTTAGATATTGCCTATAACAATGGGGAACCTATCGAATTCAGGTACAAAATAAACTATAGAATACCGTATTTAAATCCCGCCATTCCGGACGACATTGTACCCTTTGAACCTACTGAACCAAGAAATGCCGAAGCCTTTGCTGACAAGCAATCACCTGTAATTCAGAGTGTAATGGTTGCCAGTGAATCCTACTTCAATAATAACCATCCTGATGGTTATGTAGTAGTGGATGACGAGAACGGAACTATAACAATTAAATTCACCGGTATCAGCGTTCCCGGTATTCGTTATACAAATCTTAATACCAAGCCTGCAATCAATATTACGGGTTTGAATAGATTTGTAAGCCAGAAGATGGGAACACCCATTATTCCCGTTGCTGCAATCGGCCCCAATGATTGGGACCTCAGCTACGATATCATCACCAACGTTTGGACAGGAACCCTGGATAGCTTGAAGATCATAGCTCCTGCAAGTGCTCCTTTTGACGGATCTCAGATTGCGTATACTGTTACCGACGTTGTTGGAAATGCTCCTCATACTGGAAACAGGATGGTGGAGATTATTAATTCCCCGATTGTTCCTTACATTATACGCGCAGAAGTTGTATCCAGCTGGGATACACCTCCAGCCCATAGTGTATCGAATTATATTGTTAAGGCACCAGGACTAACCAACGAACTTAGAGTGTATATCAACACGGCACATCAGGCTTACATAGAAGATATGTCCGTTATTGGTGCACATAATGGAATCACATTTGGGGCAATGACAATAGCACCCTACACAGATCCTCTGGATTCCAGAATCAAATTCGTGGCAAAGAGAACCTTAACCTTGGCAAACAACTTCTATACTCTCTATAGTAATGGCACTGCCGTTAATATTGAAGTAAAAACAATTCGCCATCCTTATGGTGCGGATGTTTTCGAACACACTGCCATGATAAACGCAGTAGTGGATGGAGATGCTTTCCAGGCCGAAACGCCATTAATTTATGGTATCAGCGTGGAAAATCCCACCCAAGAGATTGCTAACATCATCAGCACAATGCGCCCCATGAAAGTAAGTGTTAAGTTAAACGACTTATCTGAGGCTCAGGCTCTGGCGATGCTTACCAATCCACTTAGCAATCTGCTCGTGCTTAGCAGTATCCCTGCGGGTCTAATCGACATCGCTCTGGTTGCTGCACCGGCTGTAACAGTAGATGTAGATGGCAATCACACTGCTGTTTGGGATATCCCAGCAGCAGCAATTAATGATAGCCTGGGAATTACCCAAGCTAAGGTACAAGTTGTTTATAATAACGTATATGGAATATCCAAAACCGTAACGTCGGACTTCTTCTTTATCGATAATGAAGTTCCGATTGTGAATGCCAATGGGATTCAACTACTGATTGGAGCTAATACATATAGCTCTAATTATAATCCCGCTGTGGCTATCGCAGCTACAGACGGTTGGGAAGATTGGGAAAACTGGACTGCAGTAAAAGTATATCTGAAAGACATGCCATCAGTAAATATGGCCGGTCTGTATCAGGCTACCCTTAAGATGCAGCCTCAGGCTTTAACCTATCAAGATTCCCCAGCTATGCAAAACCTGAATATGTACTCCACAAGCGATATTCAGAACGATGCCAATGGCAGTTATCTAAATCTAAATTTGGCAACTGCATTAGCTCCATACACAGTGTATGACCTGGCGGTTGGATTCTATAATATTAAGTTAACCAACCTCAAAGATCGTTTTGGGAATGTGATTGAATATACTCAACCCTTGTATTTCAATCCAGATTCCACTTCGATTACTTTGATACCCATTAATGCAAGCAACCAAGTTACTACAAGCCAGCAAACGGTAAGTCTGCGAGCCTTGGTGAATGATCCCACCGGCACGGTTAATGGAGTCCAATTCAGACTCTATTATGACATTGATGCCGATGGTGTGTTTACCCCGGGTACCGATCCTGAATATGCTTCTGATATCATTGCTGGTATCAATGGCAATCCGGATATGACTCCTCCCTTCCAGGCAGAATGGAACTTAACCGATCGCAATCATTACAGTTGGGCACAAGGAACTCCTTACGATACACTTGCTGTAAGGAACTTCTTCGTGCGTGTATCAGCAATTACGGGAAGCCGTTATGTAACCGACCAGGTTACTATGGTTCAAGTGACTGATAATGTGCCTCCAGTTCCTGTAGTGCAGCCCTATGTTGCAAACCCGAATCTAACCGTGCACCCCAATGGTGCCATAGATTACGATTACAATACAATCAGCAATAACAGCATCACGCTTAAGACCAATTTCGTAAACTGGCCTGATGCTTACAAAGCAATCTTTGAGATTAGCAAAGTTGGCAGCACCGATGCCCCTGTGGTTATTGAATCTGCTGCTATGCTTAATCCCACTGATCAAGTGTCGGTAATCTGGAATTATGGAAACAGCGTCGCTGGTTATGATCCCACGGGAACATATAAGGTAGATGTAAAAGGTCTGCAATATGCAGAAAACCGTGTTTCCATTTCCGTGCCAACTCATTTGGCAGATATTGTTATCAGTAATCCAGCTAATAACGTTAGTTATGGTCTGTTTATTGACGACATTATTACCTTCAATAATGAAGTTCGTATAGGTGGCAATGCCGTTCGCGGTAACCTGTTGGATGCAAACAAGCTCTGGGCTAATCCCTTTACCAATCTCAGACTTAATGCCAGTTTCAACAGTCTGCAAGGTATCTCCAAAATCCGTTTCCATAGGGAGAAATTTAACCTTGTGACCGGTACCGTAATCGAAACCACGAATATCACCACTGATCAAGCCTGGCAGGCAGACTATGTGTTTGATGCCGATGGTTATATCCCTGCTGATCAAATCGTGGCTAACAATGCCTATGTGTTCTTAAACGAAAGTGATTACCAAACCAACAATAACGAAGATATACGCTATAACTTCTGGGTGGAACTTATTCCTACCCACGCAGTTAGCAATGATCTATTTGTGGGCACGGCCTCACTTACAATCGATAATCGTGCGCCACAAGTGGCGATTACAGACTTAATCACCCCTGTTTCCTGGTTCGTAAAAGGCCAGTTCAAGGTTGAAGATGCTGATGCCCCTGGCTACGACATAGCCGATATCGTGAACCAAAACAATATCCACCTCGAATGGTATAATGCTACCGATGATGCCTGGTATCCTGCTGTGTTTGGCACAGTGGTTAGCCCGACAATTACCGCTGACTACTATACCTTCAAGGCGTGGAATATTGCCGGTGGTTCAGTGAACACCTTCTTAGGTGATAACTATGCTGGTGCAATTCAGATTCGCGTGGTAGCAAACGACTCTTGGGGTAATACCTTTACCTCCCCTGTCGCTCTTCCTGTAGTGGATAATAAAGCTCCAGTTCCGCCCACCCGTTTCACCCATGTGATTCATTCCTATGAGGGTGATTCCACTGTTAGCTATCCTACACTCACGGTGATTCCAGATGTAACTGATGCTGGCCTGCCCATGGCAGACTCGCTGAACATTGTAACCAGCACTCCTGGTACCACTGGCAGCAATGGATCGTCCAATCTGCAACTATTTGTAGATGCTAACTCACTGGGTACTGTGGATACAGTTATGCCTCTGATAATGTACCATCAGACTCCTGATGGTGTATGGAGCTCAGCCGAGTTCGATCATGAAGCATGGAACCTTGGCGATGTAGCAAACCCCAACCTCTATGAATTCGTGATCCCCAGCACCAAGCTTGTTGCTGGAACACACCGTTTCGTAGTAGTTCGTAAAGATGCTATGGGTAACCTGGAAGGCGATATAGCCGATAACAGTGCACTTACCTATAATGTGAATGGACATCTCACCCCTGCCGAGAAAGACCTGGCTGTGGATCTGATAGTGTACGTTACTAATATTGATGACGTAATTGCATCAATCCAGTATCCTGCTGATCTTGCCTTCATCGGTGGACGCAAAGCAATTACTGCCATCATGACTCCTGCCGATGCTTCAGTGAGTGCTGTCCAGTTCCAAAACAAAGTTGGTAATGATTGGGTGAACATGGGAATTCCTGTTCCCACAGGCACCACTCATCCTGTAACCTTCGATCTCCTCAGAAGCGACGTTCCTCAGTACAATGCGCTTCCCTGGGTGCCCGGTGTTCACCTGTTTAATGGTGGTACCGAACTTGGTGAACTCATGTGGAATGGAACTTCCTGGACTTCGACATATGATCTTACCGTAGGAACAGCTTATAGCTTCCAGTATGGTATTGATCTGAACAACAATGGTATCTGGGAAACAGGCGAACCCTTGATCAATGATCCTAAGGGCTTCACCAACTTTACCCCGACTGCCTGGACGCTTGCCTTTAACAGCAACGACTATGCTCAGGGCTTACATGAATTCCGTGCCGTCCCGCTTAAACTAAACGGAGATGAACTTGCCCATTATCAGTCTCCCTCAAGCTGGATGATCATCGATAACGTGAAACCTGTTATCAATGGTATCACTACTGTTGGCAATATCACCAACGTCACTCCTGGAACTGGTGTTCCGTTCGTGACAGATGTTACTGCCCTTCTGGTTGCTACTGATGATATCGTTAATGTCCGCTACGAATATAGTGGACAGCCGGTTGGTACAGTTAATAGAAAATGGGGAGTAAGTGATACATACAACACGAGTAATATGTCCGGTAACTACCCCTATAACTGGACTGCCGTTAATCCCCTGACCGATAATGTAGATAACAATGGAAATGGTTTAGTAGATGAAGCTGCCGAAGCTAATGGCACCTTCTTCGTCCGTGCGATCGCTTCCGATCGTGCCGGAAACTTCCAGATTTCCAATGAATTTGCCGTACATGTAGATGGCAGTGCTGCCGAGATGGCTCTCTTCCAAATCGAAGACACCAATCTCGCTGCTACTAACTACATTTACCAAATTGATCCAAGCTTAGCTACCGTTTGGCTGTCTGCCTCAGAACTTGCCACCGGTTTCGATCCGGCGGTTTCTGCGAAATTCTTCTACAAGTACATTGCAGATATCGACAACGCTTGGCCAGGCTGGACACAAATCGGGACAACCGTACCTGTGACAAATGGTGTGGCTACCACAGAATTTGGTTCTATCCACGAAGGATACTACCAGTTCATGGTTACCGCTTATGATGCTCTTGGAAATAATAAATCCAATGTGACTACAGTGATCTTCAACGACGTTACCGGTCCTGAAATCACCTTCACCGCAGTGGGAACAATACCTGTGATTTCCGAGAAGTATGCCTTTGCCCAAGTTACTAATGACTTCAATGGAAGCCTTACTGCAGTGCTTTCCGATATTACCGGTGTAAGCGCAGTAACCTTCGAATATTCCAATAGTGGCCTTGACGGCACCTGGGTGAATATCACCACTACCAATAATATTCCTGCCAGTGGCATGGTTACAGTTAACTGGACATATCCTCCTCTGCGTGCTCCGCTGTTGTATCTGAAGGCTATAGCTCAGGATGCAAATGCTAATAACATGCAGACCGAAATAGTTAAGCTGTATCACGACACCACTGCACCAAGCGTGGATGAAGCTCTTCTTACGCTAACCCACACTGTTGTGGCTGGTATGAAAGTGATCGATATCGCTTCTGATATCGAAGCTATGCTTACCTATACCAACCTTGTTGATGGAACCATTAATGATGTTAACAGCGTTATTGTACGACTGGTTAACAACAATGATGGCACATTCAGACAGCTCAGCTCTCCTGTTTACAACGATGTGAATATGGCTGCAACCAGCTATATCTTCACACCTGTAGATTTGGCTGGTCTGGCTAATGGAACCTACAGACTGGAAATCCAACTTACAGACTTTGCCGGCAATGCTTCTGGAATCATTCTGCCGGTTGCTTTCCAAACTCTGTATAACGATACCATGGCTCCTGCGAACCTTGCTATCGCTTCCATCACCTATCCCAGTAACGTCGCTGTGTATAATGCTGAAGATATAACCTTCAGAGTTAATTACACAGATTTGATCGGTGTTGCCGCTAATGGTGCCATGACTGCCACCCTCACCTCGATGGGTGTAAGTGACGTTGTGACTGCCTATACTATCGATACCGTGAATAATTGGATTGACTTCACTTGGAATCCTTCGGCTGCCATGGAACAATTCATCATCAACGGCGCTATGAATATCCCTGTAGGGATCGAAGTTGCGGTAAGTGATCTGCTTGGCCAAACAGCCACGCTCACCACCCCGAACAATTATTTCACCCTTACTTATGGTATTCCCAATGTTGCCCGTGTGATGGCTGTAACCGATATGGTAGAAGGAAACCGTAGCCTGCACTATGTGAACTGGAATATTACTCCTGCCCAGGTTGTCGAAATGGTTGGTACTAACCACACCATTGGCGCAACTCCTGATCCGCTTAAAGTGTATGCCTATGTTCCTCATATGAGTGAAGTGCCTCAATCCATCACCATGTCCTATAGAGTACATGGATCACTGGCTAATCCGACTCTGCTCGGAACAGCCATACAGAGCAATCTGTTTGATCCTGATTACTTCCTCGATCCTAACTTCTTCGCGCAGTTCCAGCAGCAGTATGTCCTGGATTGGGATATCTCTGCTCTAAATACTGGAGCCTACGAAATAATCACCACCAGTAATTACATTTCAGGAAACAGCAGTTCATCTATGCTGGTGAACATCTACAACGGAACCATCGTTCCCACAGTTGCAGTTGCCGGTATAGCTGCCAATGGAAACGTGGAACGTGGTGACACCTATACCCTTGGTGCTGCCAGTTACACGGGAAGTACAGAGTACCTTAGCAGTATGGTTTATCAATACCGCTATGTTAATCCTGCAAATGGTAATAGCCCCACATCCCAGTGGATGTATTTTGGCGATATCAACGGCAATCCTGTTTCTACTTGGATTACCGATCCTTACACCTTCGACTGGACTGTATATCCTTACTACTTACACAACAACACAGTGCAGATCGTAGGGTTCGCCAAAGACAAGTGGGGAACTGAAACTCCTATCAGTTCCATTATCAGTGGTGGTGCTTATGCAATTGCTCATATTACCGATACTACAGCCCCTGCAGTTGCCACTATCAATGTAAACTGGAATGGTTTGCTTAATCCTGCCTGGCTGAGCGGAGTTATTGCTCCCCAAGCCACAGTGATGGCTAATGTAACCACAAACATCAATCCTAACGATCTTGACCATGTTGAGTTCTACTACAACAACGTCTTGATTGCCACGGAAACCGGTTACCAAGCAAACAACACAATGAACAACCTGAATACTCAGGCTTATCCGTTTACCGTTTCTGCTGATGTAGCAGTCGTATCCGGTGTGCTCAAAGTTATGGCTTATGATGTTTATGGAAACGTAAGCACTACTGAACTGACCATCAACATTGATAACACTTTGCCGACTGCCAACCTTGCCGTCACGCTTAACGGAACGCCTATTACCGCTCTCGAACGTGAAACAACGGTTCTGCTTAATGCCAACGCAGCCGATGCTCCTGCCGGTGTAGCCAGCGTAGCTTATGCCTATGCCTACGTTGAAGCCAATCCTACCTGGATTGCTATCACCCCTGTCGAAGCAAACGGTACTGCAAATTGGCTGGTGCCTGCCGATTTGGAATATGGCCATGATTACACAATCAAAGCCACTGTTACCGATCTGGTTGGTCACGTAGCAAGCTCCGAACTTACCTTCGAAGTTAGTGACATCAATACCGAAATCTCTATTGTTTCCGTGGTCGGCCATACCCCTGTGAATGATATCATTCCCATCCGCCTACATGGAGACTTCCCTGTGGTGACCAATGTTCCTGCTAATCAGAACATCCCCCGCTTGGCCTGGTACGTCCGGACTGCGCTTCAGGGTTCTGTATGGAACTTACTTGATCCAGTGCTCGTTACTGAGCTGTTCGATTATACTACAGTGCTGAACCTTGATACTATGCCTTCCGGCGATTATTATCTTGGTGTTGGCCCTGCCGATCGTACTGCCGGTACTCCTGTAGATCAGGTTATGATCACACTTGATAACATCATAAACATCAATGGCATTACATCCATTCCCGCCACAGATGGCAGCTTCAATGGTGATTCCTTCGTTGTGAACTTCACCATTGCTTCCGATGACGAGATTGTGGGTGGAATCCTGAATCAGGTTAAGCTCAGTTATGCCTATCCCAT
>JAVEUB010000003.1:16544-25046 GCA_034005785.1 Cloacimonas sp. (SeqCode)
ACCCTTGGTAATGCCAATATACTTAATACTCTTGATGGTGTTCATTATACAGCCACCTTCGAGGACATCAACATCATGCACAATGGCATGCCGGATGATGGTTACTACCTGTTCAGACTCAGTGTCCAAGATCTGGCCATTCCGACTCCGAACGTAGCTAATATTACCGTCGCAACTAATGTGCTCTATGATGTAACTCTTCCCAACGTCGCGATGACCTCAATCAATGGCGTAACCGATATGCTGCTGCCCATCAATATCGATCTTGGCACTACTGCCACTATCGAAGCTGCAGCTTATGATGCCCTTGGTGGCCAAACTCATCAGGTTGCCTCTGGAATCCAGAAACTGGAGTTCTATTATAACTATAATGGAACCGATGTAATGATCAGTGAAGATGCTACCGCACCTTACGCTGCTGCCTGGAACACCACCGGCTTGCCTGTTGGCACATACAATGTAACCGTTAAGGCACTTGACAATGCCGGAAACGAAGCATCAGTAGTGAAATCTGTAACCATCGGTTCTCCCACAACCTGGCAACCTTTTGCCATGGTGACCGCGATGAATTTCGATGGTGACACAGCCAACCAAGATGCCATCTATACCGTAGTTGATACCTGGGCAAATGAAACGATCAATGGTGTAACCTTTGAATACACATCCAATGGTACCACCTGGACTCAGTTTGCTACAGCTACAAACATGGGTGCATACTGGAAAGCCATGTTCAATGCTGAACTGATGACAACCGTTACCCAGATCAGAACCGTTGTTAACTATAACGACGACCTGACCTCCACCAATAAACCCGTACTTGCAGTTACGTATAGCGCACTCCAGGGTGGAAGCCTCGTGGTTACCACTCCGACTATTATGCCGAGTGTCTATTACAACAACGAAGTGCGCGTAACCGGCGCAGTTAGTGCTCCCAGAGTTACCACCATGTTTGAAGATAGCTATGTTGGTATGCCGCAAGTCCAGATGGTTAATGGCAACCAGACTGCCTTCTTCAACGTGAACGCTCATGGTGAGTATAACTTCTGGGCTGCTGCCATCAATTATGATACCTGGATGATGCAGCTTAACAAAGCCACTCTTAATACCCACAACATCGGTACTGTTGCCAGCAATGGAATCAGCACCACGGTTCCTGCAAACAGTTTCGTGTATTTCGAAACTGTGATGCCGACCGTAGCTCTGGAAGATGGCTTCACCGCCCTCAGCCTCCAGAACGCAGTGCTTGCCAGCCCGCAACAGGATCTTACCCTTACCGTTACTCTGAATGCCACACCGACTACTCAAGGAACCATTGTTGGTATGTATTATGACGGAGCCGCATGGATTAGCGTCCCTGCCACCGTTAATGCAAACAACACCGTTACCTTCGATGCACCGAGCGGATACATCTATGCTGTCGCCCAGTACACTGGCGTAACAGTAAATACGATGTTTGTCTCTGTGGATCCTCAGTATGTAACACCTCAAACAAATGCTGTGTGGACTCTTGCCAACACCACTGCCAAGTTCCTGGTTTACACCGGAATGAATCAGGGTGGATACGAGACTCCAATGTTTGGTGAGTTCGAATATCAGATGTATCTTGATAACATGCTTGTTATAGACAATGCTGCTGCCAACTATACTGATGGTATTATTACCTATAATGCAACAGGACTCGCTGCAGGCCTACACACTGCCCGCGTGATGGTTACCATGGATGGCTTCAATGCATTTGCAGAAAAGCAATTCAACGTAGAAATCACCGAGCCAGTTATTGTAGCTACCGGAACACAGCTTAATATCAACAACCGCACCATCAGCGCTACCATCACCGATCCACAAACTGGAATCGCTGATGCATATATTGCGGTAACCGGATGGGGCTCCAGCATGACCATTCCTATGGAGAATTTGGTTGTAAATGGAAACGTTTACTCCTATTCCTTCACTATGGATGATCTGAATGCTCTGGGTTATGATGTGAACTACACCGAGGAAATGGTTGCAACCTGGCATGCCAGCAACAACCTGCTGCTCACCACCGTAAGCCAACCCATCAACTACACTGTTAATATCGAAGGTCCTGCCATCGCCTTTACTGGATTCACCAATGGCTGGTGGCTGAACCCGACCTTTAATACTCCGCTTACCTTCACCGTCACCGTTCCTACAGGTAGAACCATTCCTGTAGATGGTGTGATGATTGATCTTCAGGAAGTAACTGCCGCTGGTAACAACCAGATTCAGTATATGACCCTTGCTCCTGTGTCGGTAGCCGGAAACGTCTATAGCTATTCACTGAACTTCGGTCAGATGCTTAGCCCGCTGGCAACAGCAGTTAAGCTGGAAGTGGAAGCTATTGATAACTACAACATCTATAATGGCTCGGAACAAACCTACGGTCTTGATATGGCTGCTCCAGTGGTATGGGCAATGGCTCCTATCGGTGCTCCTATCGATAACGACGGTGATGGCTTGTTCAATGAAGACGCCCCCAATGGCGTTAATGAAGATCTCGACTGGGTAGACCTGAACCATAACGGTTTCTGGGATGCCGGTGAACCTCAAATAGTGGACGAAGACCCGATTGACTTCATGCCTGCTGTGATTCCTCAGGGAACCAACGTAGTAGTAGCCCTCGGATTTGAAGACTATAGCGGTCTCCAGTATCTGATTCCTGGAACTACCGATTGGTATTACACTGGTCAAAGTGGAATCAATGCTGCCAGCGTTGCAGTTACCCTTAACGGTAGCACCATCACTGGCACAATTACCAATGGCACCTTCACCCATAATGCTGGAGTCCTTGAAGCCGGTCACTACACAGTGGTTGCTTCGGTTCCGGACGTTGTTGGAAACGTTGGAAGCCTTGCCTTCGAATTCAATGTTGTCGGCGGCGCTCCTTCGATTACCATCAATGCACTGGGAGATGGAAACTACTGGCTGAACTCCGTGAGTAATAACACTCTTACCTTCACGGTTGAATCCGAAGTTCAGCTTGCTAATGGTGGCGTGGTAGCCAATGTTTACACCGTTCCTGCCAATGTACTGTTACAGGGTCCGATGACTCTTAACGCAGTTGCCGGTATTTACTCTGTGAACATCCTTGGTGGGTTGATTCCAGCCAACCAGACAGGAATCCGTTTAGAAGTTATCGCAACTGATGTTTGGGGTGGAAGTTCCACTGCCAACCAGGTGTTCGGTATCGACAACAACGCTCCTGTAATCAATCTCACCAGCCCAGTTGAAAACGCTCAGTTCGTGATGAATGCCACGGTGAATATCATGGCAACCATCACTGATCAGACTACCGAAAGAGTTGCGGGAATTCGTAGCTCTCAATTCAATACAACAAAAGACAGATCTGGCTCCGGAATCGACAACGTTACCTTAACGGTAATCGCGCCTGACGGCACCAATGCCTTCGAACCGATCATCTATCCTGAAAACACTCAGGTGATCATGAAGAGCATGCCTGCTGCTCAGTACGGAACCTATATCATCAACCTCAGTGCCAAAGACGGTGCCGGAAACCAAAGCGTAGTTACGCGTAACTTCATCGTTACTCCTGCTACAGGACCCACGGTTACCTTCAATGAAATCGCTAATGGTTGGTTGAACTCTGTTGGTATGAATAACCTCGGCTTCACAGTTAACAGTCCTGTTAGCGTAACCGTAGCTGCAAACGTATATACTTATCCCTCAGAAGCTCTGCTGATGGGTCCGCTTAATGTGAACCCAGTGAGTGGATTGTATACCGTAGCCCTCAATGGTGGAATGATCCCTGCTGATCAGACCAGTGTGAGACTGCAAGTTATGGTTACCGACCAATTCGGTAATGTTACTGAAGCCAACAATTACTATAGTGTGGACAAAATTGCTCCTACCATCACTATCCTCACTCCTGCCAATGGTGCCGAGATCACGCTCGTGGACGAAGCTACCAAGGTTAGAATCGATGCTCAGTTCTCCGACACAGTTGCAATGCTTAAAGCCACCAGTGGCTCTGGTATTGCAATGTCCAAGCTGATCGTTATCGATCCTCTGGGAGCACAGGTTGGTGCTGCTATCGAAACAGGAGCAGGAATTACCGAAACCACTCATGAAATTAGCAACCTGATGCTTGGCACCTACACTGTCCGTGTGACGGTATGGGATAACGCTGGCAACCAGGCCATGGCAAGTGTGAACTTCACAGTTGTCGCTATCCCCGCACCTCCTGCAAACTTGGAGATTTCGGAAGCTCATGCATATCCGAACCCCATGGATGCAGGTCTTGGTGCCAGATTCAGCATATCTCTAACATCTGCTGCAACCGTGAACGTCAGAATCTACGATTTTGCCGGACGCGAAGTGCGTAGCATGGATTATGCTGGTCGGGTGGAAGGAAAGTCCACAATCGAGATCGTCTTCGACGGTCGCAACAATAATGGTGAAAAACTGGCACGTGGAACCTACTTTGCACGTGTCATTGCCAACGATGGCAAGAAGATAGTTGAAAAAGTAGTAAAGATAGCTATCAAGAAATAAAGGTAAAGAGGGGAGGGGTTCCCCCCCTCCCTTCCTACCTATATAAGGAAGGAAAAAATGAAGTACATTAAATCGATATTGATAGCCCTGATACTGATGATCTCTCTATCTTCTGTCTTTGCTGAGGATAATTCGGCTGCAGTTTACACGCGCCTTGGCATCGATGCCCGTTCTATCGGAATGGGTGGAACTGGTGGAGCGTTTCTTGATAACGTGTCCAGCACATACCTCAATCCGGCAGTCCTGGCAGACGTAAAGAGAATCGAATTAACCACATCCACAAGACAGAACATGGAATGGGATAAAGGCCATAACGCTGTAGCCCTGGGATTTATGCTTCCCATCGGTTATGTAGCAGCTTTTTGGCAAAATGCCACAGTATCAGACATCGATGGCTACAATGACCTGGGGAACCCCACTTCTGCGTTTGACGCAGCAGACAATGCCTTTGGAATCAGCTATGCTGTTAAAATTTCCAGGCTTAATCTGGGTGTAACCCCCAAACTGTATCTATCCAAAATTGAAGATGAATCAACCACCGGTTACGGGGTTGATCTTGGTGCCTTGTATCACTTAAACCGCTATTTCAATCTTGGTATGGCGGTGCGTGATGTAGTGTCCGATTATGATGGTGAAGGAACCGAAGTTCCGCGTGAATTCATCCCTTCGATTGCAGCATTCCCGCTTCCAGGCTTAATCCTTGCCGCAGACCTCTCCGGTGAAGATGATTTTGCCAGCTCGAAGCTTAAACTGGGTGCCGAATATTGGCTCGGTGTGCGAGACGATAATGAAATCGGTTCCAGCTTGTCCGGAATCCGCATCAGAGAAAATGCCACGTGGACCGATATCTTATCCAAAACCCAAGCTGGCGTTCGCGCCGGCATAAACGACGGAGCTTTCTCTGCCGGTTTTGGGCTGCGGTTTAAGATGCTGGAAATGAACTATGCTTACCAGATGGCTAAAGAAAGCTATCAGAACGATAATCACTTGTATTCCCTCCTGCTGCGCTTTTAAGGGCTTAGCAAACGGAATATCTTCATCTGGTATGTTATAAACATCAGTGGTGGACTCCCCCAAGCTTTGGCTTTGGGGGAGGCTGCCTAATTAAGGAGATATAATGAAGAAACTAACTATCTGGTTGATGATCCTCCTTTATTGCCAGCTTGCTCTCGCCATAATTGATAGTCGCACCTACATCAGCGCTCAGCAATACTATGAACTGGGCGATTATTACTCGGCAAAGCAAAATTTGATCATCCTTCAAGCTCCGGAAACTTTAACTCCGGAGTACGCCTTGCTACGTGGCAAAGTCCATTTGGCTTTAGGCGAATATAAAGATGCTCATTTTTGGCTAACCGAGTATGGTAAAAACTCTCTGGGTTCAGAGCCTCTGGCCCGGGAAACCCTGCTTGGCATGATTTACGAAGCAAGCCTGTATCAGGAGCAATCTCCCATAACCATATCATTAGGCAGAATGAAGGGCAACACCAATTCCAGTGATTCGGAATATGCCCCAGTGCTTACACCGGACGGTAAATACATGTATCTAAGTTCATTGCGCAGAAGCGATTTCTTGAAGGAGAACATCTACCTGTCTGCACAAACAAACAATGTTTGGAGTGAACCAATTCAAATTACCGAGCTGTGTACCGACTTCAACGAATCATTCAGCTCTTTATCTCAGGATGGAAATACTGCTTATCTGTTTGGTTATTACCAAAAAGACAACACCAATGGCGATATCTATGAAAGCAAATTGAACAATGGCCGTTGGACAAAACCAAGCCTGATTAAAGAAGTATCCAGCCCCTATTATGACCTTCAGCCCTATGTTTACAGGGACAAGGTGATGTTCTTAACCAGTAATCGCGATGGTAACCATGATAACTATGATCTGTTTGTTTCCGAAAACAAAAACGGAACATGGACAACCCCGGTGAACCTCGGACCTGTGGTCAACACTGTTTATGATGAGCAAACCCCCTTCCTCAGCCCCGATGGACGCTATCTTTATTTTGCCTCCTTTGGGCATGAAGGCTATGGTGGGAACGACATCTTTGTCTCCGAACGCATTGGTGGTTCCTGGACACAGTGGTCAGCCCCCCAAAACATGGGTCCAATTATAAACTCTGTGAAGGATGATCGCTATTATAGCATCTCTCCGGATGGCAATTTGGCCTATCTCTCATCCAACCGTACCGGTGGTATGGGTCAAGAAGATATCTATTTCCTCGATCTGGGCTTACTGCAAAGAATTAAGGATAGAATCAAAAACTTAACCAGCCCCACGGAACCGACTGAGGAATACACAATTACCGATACAAGCCCAATTACGCTTACACCCTCTACTGGGATAAAAATAAGTGGGCTGGTAGTAAACCTTCAAGATGAACCTATCAAAACAGATATCATCTGGATCTATTCGCAACAAGATAAAGTATTTATGCGCATAGTTTCTTCGGATGATATGGGAATGTATGCCCTCACCCTTCCTGCCAATGCTACCGATATATCCTATGAAGTTAATACTCCCGGATACAAAAAAGCAGCCGGCAGCTTGGAAATTCCCCAAAATAAAAACGATGTATTTGTGAAGATTACCCTGCTTAGCGATGAAGGAACTCCCTGTCCCACAAATCTTTCCATCAATGGTAAGGTTCTGGACGAGAACAATAATCCTGTGGAATGCACAGTCCGTTGGTCGTATATCTATGATAACGAGCTGAATGAAGTTTTGGTGGAGACCAATAAAGATGGCGCCTTCAAACTTTACATTCCTGTTGTTAGCAAGCTTAAATATCGTATAGATGAACCCCGCTATGCCGTCCGCGAAGAGATTATTTCCCTTCCCGAAAATGTGGATAGCTACGACACCATCATCCGCCTTGTTTCCCTTGGTAACGAAGTTACAATTAGTGGTACAATTACCGATGGTGCAGATAAGCCCCTGGTTGCTGATGTGTTCTGGGTTTATACCCGCAACAACGAATCAGTGGAATATCGCGTTACCTCAGATGTGGATGGTCTATATACAGTTACGCTACCGCGCCTGGATACATTTACCTATCGGGTAGCGAAAGCTAACTATATGCAGATTTCCGGTGAATTAGCCGTTCCTGCTGAAGAGCATGATGTGGTGAAAGATTTCCGTTTGCTTAGATTGGAAGAAGAAGCCATTTTCCAGCTTGATAATGTACAGTTTGAATTTGCCAAAGCTATTCTTACTCCCGCATCTATCAAGATTCTAGAGCCTGTGCTGCAAACCATGAAAGCCAATGAATCCCTGGAAATTGAACTCTCCGGTCACACCGATACAGTTGGTAGTCGCGATATAAATATGCGTCTTTCCGATGCGCGCGCCAAAGCTGTGGGCACTTATCTTACCGACAATGGTATTGATGCCAAGCGCGTCACCACCAAAGGCTACGGTTTTGATAAGCCGATCGCCAAGAACGACACCCCCGAAGGCAGAGCTAAAAACCGCCGTACCGAACTAAAAATCCTCGGCATCGAGTATGCTCAGGATCAATATGATGGTTTGGACAGTGAATTTGCCAAAGCTGGTGAACAGAAACGCGTGGTGAAAACCGTTGCCAAAGATTCACCGTATGCCACATCCCAAACTGGCATACCGATTGCCCTGGAAGATCAGTTCAAAAACATGATTCTTCAGGCGATCAGTTCACAAAAACAAGCTAACCTGAAAGTTGACCTGTTTATCGCCAATGGTAAGATTCAATCTGCCAATGTACGCGATCTGATGGGTAATCTGAATGAACAGCTCACCGATAATATTGCTGATATGATGTTGGGCTGGAAAGTGCAAACTAATCAACGTAGTATCTATAGCTTCACCGTGAAGAAATAGAACAGCGAAATATATCATAGCAGTTAAACTGCAAAGAAGGGTGAAACGTTATGTTTCACCCTTTTTGTATGTGAGAGGCTTCGCCAGTGAGAGCTAAAGCA
>JAVEUB010000003.1:25056-31851 GCA_034005785.1 Cloacimonas sp. (SeqCode)
CTACGCAGTGAGAGGCTAAAGCCAGTGAGAGCTATGCTGTGAGGAGTTCCTGCGTCCTCGCAGGAAAGGTCTGCCGACGTCCACGTCGGCAGTGTCAGTCAGGCTGTGAGCCAAGTAGAGCAAAATCAGCGAGAGGTTTCGTAGGTGGAACTTAGCTAAATCCGGTGTTCCAATGGCATACCCTTCTTGCTTGCATTGGCTTAGCATTGGCTTAGCATTGTCCATTCCATCCACAATGCTAAGCCAATGCTAAGCCAATGCAAGCAAGGAAAGAGCGAAGCGATGGTTCAGCAGGATATCTTCTAACTGTGGAGTTACAGCATTGTTTGGCACAATACCGAGCTTAGTACCTACTCTAAGTGAACATGAGCCAGACAATTGTATAGAGAGACACACATAGCGGTACAGGGAAAAACCTGTTTGTAACTCCCGCGGAGGAGCTTGTGCGAAAACTGCAAAACCTTCTGTCATTCCCGCGGAGGCGGGAATCCAGCCCTAATGAATCCCGTTAGGGATGACACAAATAAAGCATTGCAGTATAGACATATATCTGCCGTTCTTACAGAACTTATAAATGGGCTGGATTCCTGCCTCCGCAGGAATGACAAAAAGTTTTCGCACAAGCTCCTCCGCAGGAATGACAAAAAGTTTTCACACAAGCTCGGAGGCGAGAATCCAGCCCTGAAAAGTCCCGTGGAGACGTTAGTTCAGAGAGATACCATTAGCCAGGGGCAATCTAAGTCCCGATGGTTACTTTACCAGCTTCTCCATAAACTTATACAGCTCTCCAATCTGTGCTTTGCGGGCATACTTGGCAGCGGGATAAGAAAATGTTCGCTGCTCTTTGCGATCATTAATCAGCCATTGTAAGCTTACTTTTATGCTGCTAACGGATTCCATGGCACAGATATAATCCTGTCCGCTTTCTTTTAACAGCTCTGCCGCTTCGCTATGTGCGGGAATCATCGCCAAAATTGGTTTGCCGATACGCAGATATTCAAACACCTTGCTGGTTAGTGTGCCATAGGGGCTGCTGCTATTGATCACCAGGATCAGCGCATCGGATATAGCCATTTGCTCTATAGCATCTTTATGTTGCAGTTGCGGGATAACCGAGATCAGGTTACTGATACCGCTCTTTTCGATCTCCTGCATGGCTTCACGGTTGTAATTGCCAACCAGCCTTATCAACGTGCCCTGGGGTAATTTGCCTGCCTCATTCAGCTCTTTTAGGGCGCTAAACAGGTTTGCTAAGCTCCTGCGGGCATATAGCGCTCCGAAATAGCTTAGCACCCAGCCTGTTTCCTGCTTTTCTGGGTGGCGAAGCTGGTGGTAATCTGTTTCGTCGTGGCCATTATACACGGTTAGCAGCTTGGCTCGCAAATCACACCCAAAAGCGTCGGCAATATCTTCAGCAATGCCCTTAGTGGCGGTAACAATGCCTGTGGCAGCAGATAAAATCTTTCTTTCCATGGCTTTGCTTAGGCTGCGGTTAAGGATATTCCCCTGCAGGTTGTAGTCACTTAGCAGCGTCCAATAATCCCGCATTTCTACCACAAACGGCACGTTAAACTGTTTGGATAGCTTCCAGGCTGCTAAAGCTGAAGAAAATGGCCCGCAACTTACATAGATAAAATCGTAGCGATTGCTCCGCATAGCTTTTTTGCCAGCAGCCAAAAGAGGAGGCAGCCAGCCAACTTTATCATCCAAAGGATACAGCCTGCGGATGAATAGTTTCAGCCTTTCCGGTGTTCCGCGATACAGGTTTTGGGATACTTGGGATTTCTTGCCTGCCAGCTTTTTCAGCAGGGACATGGGATCCAGCGAAGTGGTACGGATTAAAGTGCGCTCTTTGCTTTGCTGCACCAGGCTGGCATCATGGTAATTGTATTCGATATCTCCTACAGTGATTACATCTATTTTGCAGCCCATTTCGCTTAGGTATTTCACCGTTTTCTGGCTTCGCAAGGCTGCCGGCCCACCCAAAGGGGGGTAAAAGTAACTTATGAATAGAATGTTCATTTAGCGCTTGCCCGGTCTATAGCCGCAAATAGCTGTGGCTCCATAGCTTCCCAGTTAAACTTGCTTTCTGTTAGTTTCAGGCAGCGAGCGCTCATATTCTCATACTCGGCATCGCTTAAACGCAGCATTTTAGCAGTAGCTTCTGCCAGTTTATTAGATTGATAGCCGGAGCAAACCCCAAGATGGTTGTATTCCACCAGCGCTTTCATCAGCTCGGTTTTTACCGTTATCACCGGCAACCCGGCTGCCAGATATTCCAGCACTTTGAGGGGTGTGGATAGGCGCAGACGGTCAATCTTCGGATTAAAGAACCATAAGCCAAAGCGGGAACGTTTCAGCAGCAGACCTATTTTTTCGGCAGGAATCCATTCCTGATAGTAGATTACCGCGTTCAGATTATAGCTATTGATACTATCGGTAAATTCCTTTTCCACCTGCGGATCAAAGAACTTACCCAAAATCAGGATCTTTAAAGCAGGGAACTCTAACTTCAACAAGGTGGCCATTTTAAGTATTTTCAATACACCCCGGTTTACCGTTAAACCCCCGATATAGATGAGGTCAAAATGCATGTCACAAAGTTGAGCCAAAGCACCGGGGATATTGCATTCGTAATCCCACACATTTTTTACCGGATAATTGGGCAGAACTAATGCCCATGAATCTGCATTACTGCCAATAGTTTGGTTCAGGATTTCCTGATTTACGGCAAACACACCATCAGCGCCGCGCTGTAAACGCTTTAACAAGTTAAGATAACACTGCTTTGCAAGATAGCGCAGTAAAAGAGGAACGCGTTCGCTGAAGGCATCTGCGTAGAATTCGTGAATATCGAAGATTACTTTCAATTTTAAGGGCTTTTTCAAGAACTTACCAATCAGAAGGGTTAACGGCTCAACGCAGATCAGCAGATCTGGCTTTATTCGTTTCACTTTGGCAAGAATCTGCCAAATTGCCCACCAGTGCGAATCGGTATTCACCACCATCTGGTAGGGGTTCTGGGTCTTGTTTTCCACGCCATTGCTGGTGATTAACCACACTTCGTGTTTTTTGGCTAAGCTGCGAGCCAGTTTATAATATAAACGCACATCGTTGGTGGCATGTGAGTTCGAGACAATGCATATCTTCATGGCAGTTTACCTCTGGTTTTTGTTATTGGGCTGGCAATCTCCCGATTGCCAGCCCAGTAGTTAATGCGACATCGTGAGCTTGATACGACACTGGTTTCTTTACACTATTGTGTCAAGTCTTTTCTAATCAGGTATTCCCCCATTTTTTCCTGTCATTCCTGCGGAGGCAGGAATCCAGCCCATTTATAAGGTTTGTAAGAACGGAAGATAGATGTCTATACTGCAATGCTTTATTTGTGTCATCCCTAATGGGATTCATCAGGGCTGGATTCCCGCCTCCGCAGGAATGACAAAAAGTTTTCGCACAAGCTCCACCAGCACCTCCACACTCCAGCACTCCCACACTCCAGCACCTCCACACTCCAGCACTCCCACACTCCAGCACCTCCACACTCCATCACTCCCACACTCCCACACTTTCTCACGGCAGTTTATCCCACAATCCTTCAAACATCTGCCATTGGCCGTTTTGATTGATCAAAGTGATGCTGCGCATGGCATTATGGGAGTTTTCGCTAACCCATTGCTGCCAACCCTTGTGAATCTGGTAATTTGCAGGTGCTTGGGGTGAATCCTGATAGCCAATCCACAAGAAGTTTTTATCCAGTGCCAGCAGCTTTTCGGCAAGTCTGCGGCTATTTTCCTGATCGTGATTGCCGATCAAGATAATCGTCTGCTCCGCTAATATCTTATCTCCTAACATAGCCAGAACTTCAGCGTCTGCGGCTTTCCAGGTGCGGGGGTAGCCACGAGCTACAATGGCGAAATTTAAGGAATCGTTATCGGCAGCTTGCACTGGTAGCAGGTGAAAGCCCGTTTCGCTGTCGGAAATGCGATAGCCAAATTGCAAATAGGCATCATCATGCTCAAAAATACCACGATGCTTGCCCTGTCCCAAATATTCAAAGCTGTGGTTCAGGGGGTAAAACACGCCTTCCACATACCGGCAAAGGTTCAATTGCTCATCATTGGCTTGAATGGGGATGCCATTTTCATCTTCAATATTCAGGTTAATCTGCAGGGTTTGTCCCGGCTGTGAAGAACGATCTTCCCAAACCATTTTGGCAACGTTGAAATACTCCCAGTCCCCATTTACAAATACTGTGATCAAATCGGGGATGCGGGAAAACTCCGCAGGAATGCCATTGGCACGCAATGCACTACAGGCTAAAATCCGGTATTGATAGGCCGACAAGTACTTCTGTTTGTACGCTGTGTCCAGAGTTAACAATCCTGAAAGTGCTTTTTTGCTATCTACCCGGTGCTGTTTAGAAAGCTTTTTTATAGCCAGCAGCACTGTTTCACGGGTGTTTTTGCCTTGAACCAGGAACTCCCGCGGATAAAGCTGTGCTTTGCCCTGTTTATCGTAAACAGGCAGGGGCAGTTCTTCGTAATAAACGGTAGGTGAGAGCAGGCTTAGCTCTTCATTATCTCCGCTTAGTTCGGGCATTTGAGCCACGTAGTTGTGATATAAAGCGGCAAATTGCGCAGCCGATGCTTGCCAGAGGATTTTAGGGTCGCTGGAGAGCAGAAATTCCCAGAAACCAGGTTCCACAACTGTTTGTTGCTGCATAAATTGTTTTAAAGATGGGGCATTACCACGGCAGGCTACAGCCACAGCGTAGGCAAGGCTGTCCTCTGCAGCATTTAGCCAGGAGCTAAGCGCTTGCGTGAAGGCTTCAGTTTTTTCCGTCCACAGGTTTTTCTCTTGTTGCACAGCATTGCGATATGCTTCGGGCTGATTATCCCATTTCATGGGGTTACCGGGATATTCCATAATCTGTGTCTGAGCAGCGAAATCATTATCAGTGGGGGTGATGCTCAGATTTATCACTTCTTCGCTGCCGGAAGGAACATAGTGCAGCGTTTTTTTGCCTTTGTAATACACCGATAGATAGAATGCGCCCCGTCCGGCAGTGAACTGCAGTTTGCCCTCAGCATCGGATGAAAGAGTAGTTAAGGCGCGCAAGGAACCCCAATTGAATACCATCGGTATAATTCTGGCAGCGGGAATCGGTTGCTGTTGCTCATCCGTTATTTGCAGTTTGATCAGCCTGCTGCGGTCTTTGGCATAGTTGCGGGTGGAATTGATTAGGGTTTCATATCTGCCATTTACCAGAATCTCGTCATTATCTGCGGCTAAACTGCCATCTGCCAAAATGAGCACAGTTTTATCGATCATACCGCTGAACCAAGTTTGGTCTGGAAAGTAAGCTGCATCCATGTCACCGGTATAGTGCCAGGCTTTATCCAGCCACACTTCGGCCCAGGCATGATTATTATCCATGTGTGCCCACCAGGGTGTGGACGCAGGTCGTGAAGGCAAGCCAACTGTTCTTGCCGCAGCCACAAACAGGATTTGCATTTCTTCACATCGGCCGATCAGGGATTTTTGGGTGATATCCAAAGGGCTTTGATCGCGGCCAGAAGTTTGCTGAAACTGCAAGCGGGAAACACACCATAAAGCAGTAGCACGATAGCGGTCTATGCTTTTCGGATTGGCGTCGATAATGGCTTGCAGCCCATCATCCAGCAGAGCTTGGCGATAGGGAGTAATTGGTTCATCGGACACCGTTTGTTTGGCTACATAAGAGAGGAAAAACTCTGGTGAGTACTGTAAGCCTTCAGCCTTCAACAGTTGCACAAGAGCGCTGTAATTACTTTGCACAGCAGCAGGATCGGCGATACTCAAACTGGCATTGCTTTCATACGCCAGCAGATAAGCCATCAGAATATCCGTATGCTTGGTTAATAATTGCCTGTATGGTGCTTGAATAGCCTTAGGTAAACTTTTCAGGTTTAGCTTGGCGTCTTTACTTAGCTTATGAAACAGGATTGGATTGCCTTCCCGGCTAAGTTCCTTTGGGATGGCAAGCAATAGGCTGACGAGGGAAAACAGGATTAGGGCTGTTAAGCACTTTTTCATATCTTGCATCTGTATCCTTAATTATGTTATCTTATTAATGCAGCTTCTCCCAATAATTACCACTCAGACACTGTTTCTGCCATCTCTCCAGGCGCCATGAAACGCGTTTGGTATAGCAGCAGTTCATATAGACAGTAATCTGGATCGGTGGCTTCTTTCCAGTAGTCGTAGATAAATTCAGCCCAATCGGCTATGTCTTTGCGGGTGCTTTGCTCTTTTATGGTCTTAACCACTCCGCTGCCGCGCAGGTATCCACTATTCTTGTTGGAACAGATAAGCAAGCAGAATTCCACCTTGGGGTTGTCTTCCAACTGTTTGCCTTTGCTATCCTTGCTACCGGTGGCAAAAAAGAAACGACCTTCTTTAACGATCAGGGTCATAGGTCTTAAGCGGGGTTGATCGCCTTCACAAGTAGCAAGGGACACCATTTGGGTTTTTTTGAGGTGAGACAGGATGTTCTTTTTCATAACAGCTCCTATACATTCTTCAATAAACACAAAGAGTATCAATTGGACTTAGCTGTCAAGCAGAATCGAAACTGGCATTCCCCTTTTTTTCCTGCTATTCCTGCGGAGGAGCTTGTGTGAAAACTGCAAAACCTTCTGTCATTCCCGCGGAGGCGCTTGTGCGAAAACTGCAAAACCTTCTGTCATTCCCGCGGAGGCGGGAATCCAGCCCTAATAAATCCCGTTAGGGATGTCACTATTAAAGCATTGA
>JAVEUB010000137.1:0-7441 GCA_034005785.1 Cloacimonas sp. (SeqCode)
AGTTCATCTTTATTCTCCTAAATGGTTGTATATGCCAAAGGTGACTTAATTAACCCCCGAGAACACCGAATACACCGAAGATAGTTTTGTTTCGGTGCTTTCGGTGCCTTCGGTGGTTAATAAGACACCTGTAACTTTATATTTGGGTTAACGCTTAATTACGGTAACGGTCTCTGCCACCACTATCACGGCGTCCACGATCTCCGCCTCTGTCATCACGACGGGGAGGGAAAGACGTTTGAGGACGATCTTTGGGTGCATTGGGATCTGGCTCGGGGTTGCCTTCCACACCTTTCATGGTGAGGGAAAGTTTACCTTTTTCCATACCCAGTGATTTCACATGAACGATATCGCCCATTTTCACCATATCCAGCGGATGATTGATCCGTCCGGTATGCATCTGCGAAACGTGCACCATACCTTCCTTGGAGCCGCTAATTTTAACGAATACTCCATAGGGTTCGATACGGGTTACGGGGCCTTCAAACAGCTCGCCAACTTCAGGATCGATAGCTATGCCTTTGATAATATCCCGGGCTTTGGTGATGGAAACTTTATCCGGAGATAAAATCCGCACTGTGCCATCATCTTGAATATCAATCTGCACCTGACACGATTCGATAATGGATTTGATCATCTTGCCAGAAGGCCCAATGATCTCGCCAATCTTTTCGATAGGCACCTTGAACGATTCGATTCTGGGAGCACTGGCTGCCAAATCGGCACGTGGCTCGGCTATGCAATCTGCCATGATATCCAATATTTTGAAACGGGCAGCTTTGGCTTTGTCCAAGGCTATACGCATGATTTCTTTGGTGATGCCTTCAATCTTAATATCCATCTGCATGGCAGTGATGCCATCACGCGTTCCGGCACACTTGAAATCCATGTCGCCCAAATGATCTTCCAGACCCATGATGTCTGTTAAGATAACGAATTTATCGCCTTCCATGATGAGACCATTGGCGATACCAGCTACAGGAGCTTTAATAGGAACGCCACCAGCCATCATCGCCAAACAGCCACTACAGATAGAAGCCATAGATGAAGAACCGTTGGATTCCAGGGTATCAGCCACGATACGCATCGTGTAGGGGAATAATTCACGATCGGGCAGAACGGCTTTCAGCGCACGTTCGGCAAGGTTTCCATGTCCCAATTCGCGGCGTCCGGTTGGTCCCATACGTCCTGCTTCGCCAACGCTGAAAGGAGGGAAATTGTAATGCAGGTAGAAGCTTTTCTTGTATTCGGTTTCCAAGCCATCGATAACCTGTTCGGCTGTGCCACCGGCAAGGGTGACAGTGCCCAAAGATTGAGTTTCGCCACGGGTGAACAAAGCAGAGCCATGCACACGGGGAAGAATATCTATTTCGCAGGTGATGTCACGAATATCATCCAAACCACGGCCATCTACACGATGGTGCTTGGTAATAATGGAATCGCGCACATAGCGACGCAGCAACTCTTCAAAAGCTTCTTTGTACTTGGTTTCTAACAGGGCAAATTCTTCTTCGTTTTCGGCAGTAAAGCTTTCCACCATCTCGGCTTCGGCAGCATCAAAGGCGTCCTGACGTTCTTGCTTACCAAGAATTATGGCAGCCGCGGCGATCTTTGCACCACAGGCTTTTTCCACTTTGTCCATTACACCTTCTGGCATGATGGGAAGCACCACATCTACCTTGGCTTTTCCGCAAGTAGCCACAAACTCATCCTGCAAGGCAACTAATTTCTTAATCTCTTCATGTCCGGTAAACACGCCATCAAGCATGATTTCTTCGCTAAGCTCGTGGGCAGAGGATTCTATCATCACGATAGAGGTGCACCCTGCGGCAACGGTTAAGTTCATTTTAGATTTTTCGGCAATATCGCTGAAATTGGGATTAACTACATACTCGCCATCAATGTAGCCAACTGTACAGCCGGCTATGGGGCCATGGAAAGGAATGTCCGAAATCGATAGGGCAAGAGATGCACCAAATACACCAAGTGTGGCTGCATCAGCATCGCCATCGTAGGATAATACATTTAGCACCACATGTACCTGATTACGGAATCCATCAGGGAATAGCGGACGAATGGAGCGATCGATCACACGCGCCATCAAAGTGGCATCGGTGGTGGGCTTGGCTTCACGCTTAAAAAATCCACCGGGAACCTTACCTGCAGCATACATCTTTTCAATGTAATCTACGGTTAAAGGAAAGAAATCCTGGTTTAAAGAGGCTTCTTTGGACATCGTGGCGGTTACCAAAACAGCGGTTTCGCCGTATTGGATGAACACACTGCCGTTGGCTTGTTTTGCCATTTTACCAGTTTCCACGATTAGTTTACGGCCGCAAAAATCCATTTCGCGACGGGTAATATTGAAGTTATGCATAACTTCTCCTTGTTGTCTTATCTCCGCGAGAGAAGAAGCAATAGGCTGAAAGGTTTAGCTAACCCATTAGCTTATTGCTAATTACTCCCGTAGAAGTTAGTTGGGGGGTTAAAGCAAGAAAGTGGAACTTAGCTATTCACTATGATCCACTTAATCTTGCATGTCATAATATCTTGGCTTTTTTAGAGTTTACTTTCTGATGCCAAGCGCTTTGATGATTTCGCGGTAACGATTGATCTCTTTCCGCTTGAGATAATCAAGCAAGCGACGGCGTTGCCCGATCAGTTTCAACAGGCCGCGACGGGTAGAGAAATCCTTCGCGTGTTCTTTTAAGTGACCCGTAATATCTTTGATTCTACGGGTGAGCATCGCGATTTGTACTTCCGGCGAGCCAGTGTCTGATTCATGGAGTTTAAACTCTGCCATGATAGCTGTTTTAGCCTCAGGTGTTAAGGGCATTTCATCCTCCAGATGATTTTATAGTGCCATGATTTGGCAGAGGGAGATATTGTAAAGGCTTTTTTTCTGGTTAACGAATTAACAGGTTAGTGGGTTAACTGGTTATACAGAGTGGCGAAATTGGTTTGCCTGGTTATGGATTTACTAAAGTGAGGAGGTGCTTATTTATCGTTAGCTTTGATAATCCCCAATAGCTGTCTTTTTACAGATAGGGATAAGTTTTTGCAGGCAGTAGCTTTATCATCATCTTTAATGAAAGCCAAGCATTAAAGCAATATCAATCTGGGTAATAAGCTCGGTGTGCATCATAATTCACCCCTCACTTAATCCTATAAATATCCTCAAACTTAAGCCCCGCCGAGTAACCTTTTAACCTTTTAACCCGTTTAATCTCTAACTAAAAATTGGTGGAGGTGGCGGGTATCGAACCCGCGTCCAAAAAACCGATTGCCAGCAAATCTACATGCTTAGTTGTCTTTGTTCTTAGTAAAGAAAGTATAGACAATCAGACCTTTCTTCAAGCAGCCGATAGTCTTAAGCGGGATTTATCAGCAGTCCATCCAGCAGCAGCCGTACTGTTTCGACGCCCAATCCTCTTCCGACGGCACGAAGAGGTTGAACGTTAGCAGCTTATGCTGCTAAGGAGTAGTTATTATTTGCAGTTATTTTAGTTTTTGCTCTCTTGATAACGGAGTGGAAAAAGCGTCTCCGGCATGCATCACTCACACTCTGGTTCCCTGTCGAAACCAATTCACCCCCTATATACTGATAAAAGATCATTTGCATAATGAGCTGTCTAAATACCCTCAATGCATTGCCATTAAATATGCTGCCGTATCGGTGTCAACATAATTCTTGCATAAATTCACTTGACAGATATTTGCATGGCAATAACAGAGATTTAATCTTAAAAAAAGAGTGATGAGCGCTAAGCCATTGCATTGCTCTTCAAGTGAGTGATTCGTTTCTGCTGCAGTTCTTTATAGAGTGGGTGAGAACGTAAATTTGCGTGCAGAGTAGTCTTGAACCGAGCTAAAATCAAAAAAATATAAGGAGGATATGTGAAAATATCCGCAGTATTGTATGCCATCGTAATCGTAGCTTTTTTTATGCCTTTTTTTGTGGTTCGTTGCCAGCAAACAGAGTTAATGACGATTAAGGGTGTTGAATTAGTCACCGGAGCAGATGTTAAGCTTTCTATGGGCGATATGCTTGGCGGCGGTGCCAAAAAAGAAGGTGCCGAAGATCAAACGCAAAAAGTACCAGCTCAGCCTTTGGCGCAAGCAGCTTTGTTACTTGCCGTGGTAGCCCTGATCTTAGTACTTGTTTTACCCAAGAAACTGTTCATAATCCCCTTGTTAATCAGTGTGGGAGGTATTGTGTGCTTGCAGCTACTCAATCAAGGAATGCTGGGAGCTTTAGCAAATTCAAATACAGCCCTTGATCCTTCCATGGATTTGAGTAAATTTATCTCGATTCAAACCAAACTTGGCTACTGGCTTGCCAACGTGTTCTTCCTGTTGGGAGGTTTGGTGGCAACCGGGCTTGCCTTACTAAAAAAAGACGAAGATCAATATACCTCTATGCAGCAATACGAACCAATTCCCGCTCTCAATAGTCTTGATGAGCTTGAGCCTTTGCCTACAGCCGAACCATTGGATGATCTTGAGCCTTTGCCTACAGCCGAACCAAGGCATAGTATTGAAGCTCTCCCAGATGAAACTCTTATAAATGAGCAGTTATCTGATGAATATCCTTTCACGAAGATTGTTCTGGACGAAGAGGACAAATAACAGAAAATGATTGAAGCAAACAAGGAATTACGATGGATACGGATTTTGCTGATTATTATCACCTTACCGGTTGTAGTAATCATCCTGAAAGCCCTAAAAATGATCTTCATCCCGTTAATATTTGCCATATTCCTTAGCTTCGTTTTTGCCCCTTTAACTGCATTTCTTAAGAAGCGGCATATCCCATTATGGTTGATTTTGCTGATCACGCTGGTGATTATAGCCTGTTTTTTCAGCTTGATTGTTTTAATAGTTTATGCCGCTTCTAACAGTTTGATAACCGGGTTACCCAGATATCAATTGCGTTTTGAACAGCTCATGGTTGATGGCACCACCCTCTTTACCGATCTTGCCAAACGCATGGCAATAGCTACAGAGAGCATCCCTTTGTTCGATCTTAACCAGCTATTTTCCGCTGGCTCAGTATCAATCCCCAAAATCATCGGTAACACCATGAACACTTTTATGGTTATTGCCTGGAACTTTTTTCTAATTCTGGTGTTCATGATCTTCATTCTTTTGGAAGCAGATAAATTGCAAGCACGCTTAAAGAAGGTGATGAGCCACAGCAGTAAACAGCAAACCTTAGAAACGCTGAGCAGTATACAACAGCAAATTCAGAACTATCTAACTGTAAAAACGTTAATTAGCCTTGCTACTGCGCTTGTGGGGATGATGTTGATGCTTGCTTTCGGAGTAGATTTTGTCCTCGTTTGTGGTATCTTGCTGTTTGTGATGAATTTTATTCCCAATATCGGCTCCGTCATTGCTTCTGCTATCCCCATCATTATCGTCGTTCTGCAAACAGGATTCGATATCCGCCTGGTAATGTTTAGCTCGCTCATAGTTGCTACACAAATGCTGTTTGGTAATATTTTGGAGCCACGTTTTCAGGGCAATAAACTAAACTTAACGCCAATAATGGTTCTTGTATCCTTGATCTTTTGGGGCTGGCTATGGGGCTTTGTGGGCATGTTAATCTGTGTGCCGCTAACCTCGGGGATAAACATTATTCTTAAACAAATGGATCCTGACAGCCTTATTTCAGCTCTTATCAGCGGCGAATGAACATTGCCTATCCCCTTCCCGATAAGCAACTAATAGATTCTTGTTTCCAGAATGCTGCAGCACACAACTTTGCTATGCAAGGCGAGTTTCATTTTTCCATCTTTGTGCCTAAAGCCCGCTATGTGTCTATTGGTGCCAGCAATACACCCGCATCAAGCGCTCATCTGGACAACTGTATAGCAGATGGCGTACAAGTGTTTAAACGCCTTAGCGGGGGCGAAGCTGTTTATCTATCGCCCAATTGCGTTATCTGCACCTCGATCATTATGGCTGAACGCTTGCCAGCTTCCAGGGATTTCTTTACGCAGAATCTACAGTGGATTTCCAGCTCTTTAAGCACCCTGGGAATTAGCAACATCAGCCGTAAAGGAATCTCAGACCTCTCAATTGGAGATAAGAAAATTCTTGGTTGTGCCATATACCGACGCACTCAGGTGATGATTTTCCAAGCTGTATTGAATGTTTGCGAAGCCCCCTCCACAATACAGCGCTACTTACTGCATCCAGCGCGAGAACCAGATTACCGTGCCTCCAGAACACACAACGATTTTATTAGTTCTCTAAGTTTGGAAGGATATTTAATCACTCCACAGGAAATCACCGACTATTTTTCGCAGAGAGTGGTAAGTGGAGAGCTGATGTTTCACAGTTTTGAGAGCTCCTGCTGAATCGTCGCTTAACCCTTCCTTGCTTGCATTGCCTTAGCATTGGCTATGCATTGGCTATCCCATCCACAATGCTAAGCCAATGCTAAGGCAATGCGAGCAAGAAAAAAAACTGCCAAGCGGCAGCTAAAGAAAACTAAGCTAACCCACTATGATTGAACTTGAAGTGAAATTTTCGCCAGCCCCGGTAGAGCTGGCAATAGGCAAGATACAATCGCTGAACTACAGTACGCCAGCATTCAAAAAAATAATTGTTGACTCCATTTAGCCTCCCCAAAAAAGTGTATTCTTGGAGATAAATATAGAGTATGAAACGAATTATCGTAGCGATCGATGGTCCAGCCGCCTCGGGAAAAAGCACCACTGCCAAGCTATTAGCCAAGAAACTTGGATATATTTATTTGGATACAGGTGCGATGTATCGGGCTTGCGCTTTGCAGGCTTCCCGTGAAGGAATAAGGCTGCAGGATAGTGCTGCGATAACAGATTTGATGGATAGAATACAGGTAAATATCGGCCAGACGGATGAAGGAAATATCGTTTATCTGGGCACGGAAGATGTAAGCTCTGCTATACGCTCACCCGAGATTTCCGCTTTGGCCTCGGCTATCTCGGCTATTCCGGATGTTCGCCATAAAATGGTAGCCTTACAGCGTAAACTTGGCTGCGCAGGTGGCGTTGTTCTGGATGGTAGAGATATCGGCACGGTAGTTTTCCCTGAAGCAGAAGCGAAGTTCTTTATGATTGCTGAGCTTGCTAAACGCTCCAAACGCCGCTATCTGGAGCTTCAGGCAAAAGGCATCAATACTCCTCTGGAGCAGGTTATGACCGAAATGGAAACTCGCGATTTGGCTGATTCCAGCCGTGCCATGGCTCCCCTAAAACCAGCTACTGATGCTATAGAAATAGACACCAGTTGTTTAAGTATTGGAGCGCAAGTTGATATGTTATACGAGCTTATCAGCCAAATAATGAGAAACGTATGGTAATTCGTTTGGCAAAATATTCGGGTTACTGTTTTGGCGTTCGGCGCGCGATTCAGCTTGCTCTGGAAGCCAAAACTGATGCTAATGCTGTGT
>JAVEUB010000138.1:0-7425 GCA_034005785.1 Cloacimonas sp. (SeqCode)
CGCTCTTCCGATCTACTCTGAAGAAACAACGGTTAGTAACTGCAGTATAGTAATGAGTTATATTTACAACAGCTATCTCATCTCCCCAATCATCGGGGTTAGGGCTATCGGCTGCATAAATGGCGTAGGAGGTAGCTTCGGGTACTTCATCCCAGCTAAGTTCTACGGTATCTTCCTGAATGCTGATAGCCAGATTCGTTGGTGCAGAAAGAGATAGGGATGGCTCTTGCATGGTAGTGAAGCTCCAGATACTGCTGCCGGAAGCAATGCCATCGCTGTTGTAGAGTATCACCTGCCAATAGTATGTGGTGTTATAGGCGAGAGATACTGCGGGAGTGTAGCTGAAACAATAGCCCAAATCCTGTCCATAAACCATGTTTGTGGGGGTGCTACTGCCATTGCCATCGGTTCCCAGATACAATTTGAATCCGGTCACTGTGCCCCCACCGGAATTCCAATTCAGACTACTGTTTAAGGCTACACCGTTTGCCCCGGAGAGGGGTGCGCTTACCACTGCCGGATTAGGTAAAGCCATAGTAGAGCTGAAACTGGAAAGCCGGATATTGGCACGCAGAATGTCGAAACTGCCTGTGCTTGTAGGTGGAGTCGTATTACCCATCCAGTATTTATGGCGTGTATTAACCGGAGATAAGCTCGTGTTGCGGAAGCCACCCCCATTGAAGTTACCGTTACCGCTGCCACCATAGTTTGTTTCGATTAGCACCATCAGATTGCTTCCGCTTGGAAGGGTGAAAGCAGAGCTGAGATTTATGTTCATCCAGGCATTGGCAGCGATGCTGCTGATGGAGCTGTTATAAACCAAGCTTGCCCCGCTAATCGTAGATGTCCAGTTTACAGAAGGCAAAGCGGTAGCAGTAGTAGCTTTCAGATAGATCTTTACGGGAGTGGCAGTACTGACAGCACGAGTGGCATACCATGCCAGCGAGCGGATGGGTTGGCTGATACTACCGATTTCTGAGGCTAAATAGAGCGTGGCATCGCGTTCATACCCATAACTGGTGCCGAAGGGCGAACGGTTTGTGCCTGTGCCATTGCCAATGCTCACTTCTTGCGTTGGAACAGTGAAGCTCCAAACTGTGGCAGGGGCGGAATCACCCAAGCTATTGTAAGCCACCACCTGCCAATAGTAGGTAGTATTGGCAAGCAGCCCGGCGGGATTGCAGGTAGTAACATTGCCCAGATCAAGGCCATTCAGTATATTCGTGGGAGGATTGTTTGTCCCCAGGGAAATCCTATAGCCGGAGGGGGTAGCACCTGCTCCGGCAGACCAATTTAAGCTTACTCCGGTATTAGAGCCGGTAGAACCATTTGCCGGAGAGACCAAAACAACCTGAGTGGGATAGAGAGAGTTTTCGGTGGTAAATGACCACACAGGCAGGGTATTGTTTTGGGAGGCATAGCCTCTTTCGCTGTGGGGGTCTATTTTCCAATAGTAGGTGGTGCTGTAGGTCAAATTGGCAGGAGTGTAAGTTGCTCCTGCTTGGCTTCCAATTAGTTGTGGTGGATTGGTAGTGCCAAAATAAACTTTGTAGCTATCGGGCAACGTGCCTTCAGGATTTGGTGACCAGCTAAGCTCAGGATTCAGGATAACTGCTGTAGCCAGATCGGAGGGAAGGGGATTGACTGCTGCCAAGGGAACGGGAGCCAACTCTGTGGCAAAGCTCCAGACCGCATTGTTTAGGGCAGATCCGGCAATCGTGTAAGGAACTACTTTCCAATGATAGGTGGTGTTATAGTTCAGTGCGTTACGGCTTAGCATGGCATCCAATTCTGTTTTGAAAAGGTTGGGATTTGCCTTGTCGGTAGGGTTGTTGCTGCGGATAGCATTGCCTTGTCTTCCACCGGGATAAGCATAGCTGGTTACATTACCGAGGTCAGTTCCATTCATCACGTTTGTGGGTGGATTATCTGTGCCCAGATACAGTTTATAGCCCAAGGGAGCAAAACCCGTGCCGGCAGACCAGCTAAAACTGGGATTGATTGCAATACCGGTAGCTTGGTTTGAGGGAGAAACCAGAACCGCAGCTTCGGGGAGAGGATTGTGGGTGGTGAAAGACCATACGGGCACGGTATTCGTCGTTGAAGCCACGCCATAGCTGTTGGCTGGGTCAATCTTCCAATAGTAAGTTTGGTTTATCGCCAGAACCCCGGGATTATAGGTGGTTGCAGCTTGGTTTCCAATTAATGTAGGGGGATTCGTAGTCCCAAAATAGACGTTGTAGGATGTAGGGGCAGCACCGCCGGGGCTTCTGCTCCAGCTTAGGCTGATATCTGTAAGCTGCGCCGTTGCAAGATCAGCCGGGCTGGGAGAGCTTGCAGGCAGAGGAGGTAGGTTTGGCGTATAATCACCTTCGTAGGCACCAATATCTGGAGTTATGCTGTTTCTGGTTTGGCCGTCAGAATCGGTTTCGTAACCAGCTATGGGCATAGCTCTGCTTTCAATATAGGTGGCAATGCCGGGATTGATGTGTAGATCAACCGGTTCTGTGCTGCTGAGATAGGGAACGTCCTCTGTGTAGGAGTTCTGCTCCGCGGGAAACACACTTGCCTGATATGATGCTAAGGTAGATTTTACCTCGCCACTCATATATCCAATCATATTAAGGTAGGGAGCACTGGTGCTGATAACCCCTGCATAGTAAATGTTGTTGTTTGATGTAGCTACCATTGGCTGACCGGTACTCCTCCAGACAGCGACGGTCCGCCCATTATTGCCAGGAGTGCATTTGTTCACTATGCTGTTGTTACGTAGGTCGTGACTGGAAGCCCCCAGGAACAATCCGGCAGAAGAGAAAGTGTTGCCTGTCCCGCTGGAATTTAGCAACACAGAATTGTAATACAGTTTAGCTGGCGTGTTACCTGTTTCGATGGCAGCCAGGTCTGGATAGGAAAAATTATAGGTGCCTCCCAAAGCAGATAAACTATGGATGATGTTGTTGTGAATTTCGGCGTTACACATTATTCGTATTCCTCTCACAACCGTGTTAGAATACTGTCCATTTAGGTTTGTAACAACGTTGTTGGAGCAGATAGATGATCCCCAGTCCTGACTGATTCCATAAAATATGCTGGCTGTTCCAGCGAAGTTATCAATTACATTGCCATGGATTTCTGTTACGCCAGTCGAAACTTCTATTCCTTTTACACCGTTATATGTTCCCGTTAGATTACTGATAGTGTTATTACTAATTACACTCGGAACCGTTGATTCCGTATCGAGGTAGATACCCACAACAGATTGACCACTCAAGCCGGAGATTGTATTTCCACTACAAATCGTGCCTCCGCCCCGATTAGACCTGATGTGTATGCCCCATACCCAACTGCCCTTGAAGTTTGTGAACGAGTTATTCGTAACTGTCTCTGTTCCTGAAATTGCGTCGCTATAACTGTAGTAACCATATGGTCTGCCGAGCGATATATGTACTCCAACATCTGGCGTGGAATTATCTGAAACAATTCGGATAGGAGTGTTATTCCATAGATATATAAAATAGCATTCTAGGCCAATTGAAAAATTGTAACCTGCTCCGAAGGTGTTGCCAATATAGCTTTCCCGGCTGCCTGTGCCTGTGTTACTGATCCAAGCCATACTAGCATGGGCGTTGAAAGAATCTCGAACTAACAAGTTAACGTAGTTATAGTTAACAGATATTTCTCCGCTTACATCTGCAAGAATGATTCCGGATATTTGGCAAGGGCTATCGGTTCCACCCCCGGCAGCGTTATTAAGACTATTGTAGCATATGGATGGATTGTTTACATACTTGACATTGATACCAGACCCTAAATATCCGAGGTAATCCTCGATTATATTACCTGCTCCCTCTGCCCCAATAGTGTAGTCTGTATCTGGATATCCGGTTGCTGAAGAGCCGATTAGCAAGATACCATAACTTGTGTTTCGGATGGTAGCCCCGGTTATAGTAACGTTACTGTTTTGTCCGCTGGGAGCCGTAACGTTTACTCCGCTGCTGTTATCAACAGATGTTGGGCCATTGCTTATATAGATACCAACGACCTTACTGTAAGCTTTAATCATGTTGATATTGCAGTTTTTAATGCTGAGGTGTTGGGAACCATTGGTTTCGCTGGGTTTGGTGGCAAAATAGCCATATTCTATCGCTGAATTTTGGGATTGAACGTCAATACCATCCAGGGTTAGAAAATCACTACCCTCAATTCGGATGATGCTATCACCGTTCCCGCCAAGCACTGTGGTGGCAAGTAACCCTTCATCGTTGCGTACTATAAGGGGATTGGCACCCGTGGTGGCAGGATCTTTTTGGAACACAATCGGGCTGGATTCATTGCCTGAAGCGGAAAAAACCAAAGGAGCAGAAAGAGTATCCACATAACCTGCAACAATATTAAATGTTACTCCTCCAAAGTTTACTCCCGCATAGTTCAGGGCTGCCAAGGCTTCCGATATGCTGATAAAGTTGTTTGCACCGAGGATGTTTGGGTTAATCGTTCTTATTCCAACAAATGGATCAGCAGAGGTTTTTGCATTGGCAATAACTCCATCTGAATATGAATAGTAGATGGCCCTATTGATGCTATAGTAGCTCCAGGCTTTGTAGTAAAATCTTGTCCAGGGATATAGCCCGGTGTGGCTATTCAATCCTGCGGCAGAACCCATGTATAAAATTGTTCCGCCTCCAGTTATCGCTGAACCCACACTATAGTTGCCCAAAGGAGTACCAAAGTTAGGGCTGTAGCTATAGGCAACAATTATATTGTCCCCGGCGGCGTTGGGGCTTGCGCTAAGGGCTATGGAAGTGGCATTGATAGCAGTTGCCGTGAATGCAGAGGGTTGATTATGGCTTGCAGATAAGGTTGTAACCGCCAAACGTAAAGGAGAGGTAGTGCGATACTTGGGAGCAGACAACCCATAAGAGTTGTATGCATATACGCTGATGTAGTATTGAGTGGAAGAGCTTAATCCTGTTGCCAAACAAGCGGTAGCTTCGTTGGAACTAACAATTGTGGCATTACCCAGGGTTTGTCCTGGCCAATAAAATGTTCCATTAACCGGAGCTGCGCTGGGAGCAGAGGCTGTGTGACGCAGCACTAAATATTCTTCGGCAAGGCTGGGGGTAAAACTAACGCTTATAGAATTGTGATTAGGCACCAGAATAAGATTTGTGGGCTGAGCGATGGGAGCTACACAAGTGGGAGCAATGGTAAAATTCCCTTCGTCTGCACCGATATCGGGTGTGGTTGAATGCCTGGTTTGTCCGTCTATATCTGTCGTAAACCCGCTGATAGCTGTTCCCTGATTTTGGACATACGTGGGGATATTGGGATTTATGTGCACATCGATGGTTCCGTTGGGGCTTACAAAGGGGACGTCCTCTGTAAATGATGCCTGGTCAACTGTAGATACCGCCGCTTTATATTGATTCATGGTAGAACAGGCTGTAGTTCCCAGATAGGCGATCAGATTATTGGCATCAGGCTCACCGGCATAGTAAATATTCCTGTCGGAACTGGCTCCCATTGCTGTGCTTCCGCTGGTTGCTTTCCAAAAGGCTACGCTTCTTCCCAGGGAGCCGGGAACGCTTTTATTTACAAAGATGTTATTGCGGATTCGGGAATATGTGCCGGTAACTGCTTCGTCGGAAGTGATATCGTGGTATAGAGCAGCCGAAGAGAAGCCCGCAGCCGTGCTGCTGGCAAAGAGGTAAACAGTGTTGTAAAAGATATTGCCCACACCACTGCCACCATACTTAATACCTGTCACGGTTGGTGTGTCGGAAGCTGTGTTCCCCCCAACAGCGGATAAGCCATAAATCATATTGTTGTATATGGATGTAAGGGTTGAATTCGCGGACATATTGAAGCCCACAACAGTGGCTTCGGGATGGGTGGCAGACATTGAGGAAAGCTTATTATTATAGCAATTGCTGGTTTCGAAAGTGGAGCCCTGCTCTATCCCGGTAAGAAGTCCAGGTCCTGTCATCGTAATATTCGTTAGCAGATTATTGTAAACATTGCCTGACGATCCGTTACTACCACGGTAAACTATTCCCCACCATACACGAGAAGCAGTAATGTTTGAGATGGAGTTATTGTTTATCTGGACACTTTCTATATTACAGGCATCGATACCAGCTACATTTCCCTGGGTTGACCAATTGGATAAAGTGTTATTACTGATAGTTTTTGTGCCCGGGGATGAATCTGTTGCTGATATTCCACATATTTGACTATTCCCCGTGGCGATGATATTGGAAAAATTGTTATTACTCACTATCTCCGTAACAACCCAAGTGAAGCCTTGTGAATCGCCTTGGCTGTTATTATAGCAGCTAAAACCAGCTGAATCTCCGGTAAGGGTTATCGTCCCCTGTGTTGCATTGCCTGTTATAGTCTTGTTGGCAGTGTGATTAGCGGCATCTATTAAGTAAGCACTACCATTGGAGGATATCTCGCCTGCGGTAAAAATGTTGTTTGTAATTGTCTCGCTATTGCAATCCATATTATTGTCAATCCAATATGTCCAGCCCTTGGCAGACGTATTTGCCAGCCAAATATTGTTGTTATTAGCACGCACAGCACCATCCAGGGCACCAGCCAGCTTGTTAAAATATATCCCATATAGATTACCTTTTGCAGGCGAAGCATAATTGTGTATAATAGTATTGTTCACAGTGGAATTGGAAACATTAAAAAAGGCTACACCATAGCTGGGAGAATCTGACACACCGCCAAAATCGCTTATTTCATTTGTTCCGGCAGTTAAACCTAGGCTGATATCACTATCGTAAAATCCAGAGGCAGCAGAGCCTTGAATACGGATACCAGTATGCACGTTATGCACCATTGCTTGGGAGATATCCACAAAGCGGTTTTTACCACTTGCAGAAGTTACAGCATAGCCGATTTGCGAGGCAGGATCTGTGGTGCCGTTACCAATGTAAATGCCTATTACATAAGGGCTGTTACCCTTGTTCATGGAAACCTCGCAATTCCGTATGTTAAGATATTGGCTTCCGTTGGTTGCGCTGGGTTTGTGGGTTAGGTATCCATATTCAATCCCGGAATCAAGAGCAAACACGTCAATCCCACTTATAGTTAAATAATCGCTTCCATCAATCCTGATCACGCTATCACCATATCCGCCCATCACAGTGGGGTTAATCGAACCGCTGTCCACACGTGTAAAGCGAGGATTTACTCCGTTTAAAGTAGTATCTTTTTGGATGGTAATGGGCTTGGTGGAAGTTCCCGTGATATCAATTATCATAGGGGAGATTATCGTCTCTGAGTAGCTGGGTGCTATGTTTATGGTTATCCCCCCCGTTGGGATTATCCCGAGCTTTATGTCGTGCAGAGCTTGAGTTAGGCTGTTAAAATTAAACGTTCCGCTGCCGGATGGATTCACCGTTACCACAGAGG
>JAVEUB010000139.1:0-7396 GCA_034005785.1 Cloacimonas sp. (SeqCode)
GCTCTTCCGATCTTTTTCTTCGTATATCAGGACTTTCTTGTTTGTCTTGCGCCATTCACGGTATGCTGCTTTCACTTCCAGTTCCCACACAATGCGTTTGTCGTTATCTTCAAAGGTTACAATATCGATGTAAAAAGTGCGCTTGGTCTTGCCAATAAAGCTTTTACGGGGGAATTCCACCACGATCTCACCATCGATGTTTAGGATCGTAACTTCATTCAGGAAAACACCTTCGGCTATTTCCAAAATAGCCCGTGCTTCCACGCTTCCGGTCTGGACGTCTCTAAAATGTATATTCATTTTGGCTCCATATTTATCATATTCTCCTCACTTAAAGACATGCTTATATTGGTCAAGTGTTTTTTTGGAATAGCGATTTGGGAGTGCCTGCGTCCTCGCAGGCAAGGTCATGCCGACGTCCTCGTCGGCAGTGAAAAAATAAACTGTCAGCGAGACGCCAACAGACCTTGCCAGCGAGGACGCAGGCATTCCCCACTACAGGCAATTCGTCACAAAAGTATCTTGATGATACCAACGATCAAAGCAATCATAACCATTGCATCCCACACACCCAAACTCTTACGATGCAAACAACTACGCTTACCAATGCTGCGAAAGCCTCGCAGTTCCAAAGCTATAGCTGCGCTGGTACTACCCGAAATGATGCCTGCCAAAGCGGAAACTGCCAATAATTTGTAAACCTGCAAACGCTTGCGCCAACTTAGCTTAGCAGGTTCGATTCCCCGTAAGTGCAGGCTGCGGATAAAGCCTTTGAATTGAGCAACAAAACTGGGAATAAGCTGCACTCCATAGGAAAGCATAAAGCTGAATTCCTCTGGCAAATGCAGATGCACAAAGGTTGCCTGGAAATCCTGGAAACTATTTACGGCCAAGGCTTTGGCGCACAAGATAACTGTGGTTAAACGAATCGCCAGAATGCTAGCCCAAACAAGTCCTCCAGTAGTGATTGTTAAAATATGAAACTGCCACAGCGTGGTTCCGCTTCTATTGAAAACTACCTGTAAAACCGCTATAGGAATGATGAACGACAAGCTGCGTTTAAGGGTAAGCAAACTTAGGAAAAATCCCGTTTTTAGCGACCAAGCAGAGGCATTATCTGCCTCGGCACGCCGCAGGGCAGAATAAACAAAACTAAGCAAAACTACGATACACAGCCGGTTTAGGGAGCTAAGTGCAAACACCAAACTACTAAGAACCAGGCAGATCAGGATGTGTGAAAGTGGATGCAACTGTATCTTAGTCATAAAGATACTCCGCTTATCTGCCCCTTATCCAAGTGCATTACTCTGTCGAAAAGGCCATCCTCGTTATTCAGCTCATGGGAGATAATCAGCATGCCCGGACGCTGCTCTTTCTTCTTGTGTAGCAGCGCTGTTAGTGCAGCAGCGGCATTCGCATCCAACCCCGCAAACGGCTCATCCAGCAGCCAGAATTTTGCCATTAAATAAGGGAGTATCTGCTGGCTGGCTTGTTTTTTTTCACCCGTGGAAAGCTCGCTGAACAGTTTGTCATTTACCTGTGGGCAAAAATCAAGGTGGGGGAGGGCAATCTGCCAGATTTGCCAATCCTGCAAATGGCTTATCCCCAGCAGGTTATCAGCGGTGTTTTGGCTTTGATAAAACAGATGCTCAAAGCGGCTGCTGTCCAGCTTTCCAGCGGGTTTCCCCCCAATGTTTATTCCGCCTTTCAGGGGCAGCAGGATGCCCATAATCAGCTTTAGTAAAGTGCTTTTCCCGCAGCCGTTTTCGCCCTGTAACAGAATGCTTTCCCCGCTGCTAAGGTGCAGGTTGAAATCGCTAAACAGCAGAGCTTGCCGGGGGTAGGCAAAGCTAAGATTTGTTATACTAATCATGAACTTTCTGCAAGGTTATCACTTTGTCTGCCATTGCAATAACAGCAGGATGGTGCTCGGCAACCAGCACAATTTTCCCTTGCGCTTTCAGCTCGCCAAGCCACCTACAGAAAAGCTGTAAGGAGCAGCCGGAAAGACCGCTGGCAGGTTCATCCAGCAAATACAGCTTAGGGCTTAAAGCCATACCAACCGCGCATAGCAGCAGTTTCTGCTGTCCTCCGCTTAAAGCTTGCGGAGAGGAAAGAAGTTTTTCGGATAAACCGAAATAGGCAGCAGCACAGTTTATCCGTGTCCGTATTTCCAAGGCGGGCACACCCATATTTTCCAGGGCAAAGCTAAGCTCTGCTTCGCAAGTGGGGAAGAAGAACTGGCTGTCCTCAGCGCTTAAAGCATGCCACAAATGGTGGTATTTCTCCCTTAATGGTAGCTGGCGTAAATCAATATCATGCAAATAGATAGAGCCTGATACAGCGGCTTCAATATGCTCCGGCACAACCCCACTAATGGCTGCTAATAAAGAGCTTTTTCCACATCCGTTGCCGCCGGTTAGCACTCCAATTGTTCCCGGCTCCAGCTCCAGGTTAAACCCTGAAAGCACAGGCAGATCAGCGTAATTTAGGCAAAGCTCAACTATTTTTAGCATCAAAAAAGCTCGAAGTAAATTGCTCCTTCAAAAACCTGCGGTTCGGACAGCGCATCGCTAAAACCCAGCACTTCTTCTCCCTTAGCGCTCACGATGCGGAAGCTGAGATCCGGATTGCTATCCCAATCAAATAGCTTGGCAAGGTTAATCAAGTCGCTAATCTTGGCTTGGTCAATTAAAGCCTCGTTATCGCATTGCAGATAGATAATATCCTTAATCCACATTCCGCCAGGGATTTGCGGACTTTTAAGGTTGTAAGTGTTTTCTTTTGTGTTTTCCAGCACAGCACCTTCCAGATGCATGGGGTATTCCAAGCTTTGTTTCAAGCCATCGCGGCTGTAAAGGATTACCTGGGGTACGTCCTTAGGATTCAAGCCCGAAAGGATATCTTTAAAATACCAGCCTTCGATGTTCATAAAGGGTTTGGGTTCTTTCTGCAAGGTAAGCTTGTTAAGATACGGTTTCATCAGGTAAAATCTGGTGGGGCAAGGCAGAGGATTAAAGTTTTCCAGCACAATCCGGTTCAAATCTCTGATCCAATACATTTCCCGCATAGAGGGCACGATAAAGCGCAAAGCGTTGTTCTCGAAGGGCACTTCGTCCTGTGCCGTTACCAGCCAACTTTCCATATTGAAGAATTCTTCTCTGCTGAAACTTGCCAGATAACGATCCGCAGATTCGAAGCGAATAGTGCCGAATTCACCCAGGTTTTGCTCTTTCAGCCATATATCAAAGCGAAAGCCCAGCCAGTTATTCAGGCGAATCACGCCGTCCTTTTCGCGGTGGGTTTTTAGTTCCTGCGTGGGATGTTTATGCAGCACAGCGTTGTCGAATTCTGTGTGGATACCTTTGGCATTAACAATCTCCAAAGCATTAAGTGACAACGCAAAAAATGCACATAAGCCAATAAGGATAAGTTGTTTAATCATTTGATAATCCTTGCTTTATATAGTGTTTGGAATGTTCCGTAGGATAAATAGCCGCCCATTATTCCCGAAGCTGCTGCCAAGGCAAAATTTGCCACAACCATCACTGTCGGTAGATGAAAGAAAAACAAAGCCGTAGCCAGAGAGCCTGTGATATTGGCGGCAGTGCTTAAGGTAATGTGGGTAACAATGCGCTTTCTGTGCCTTAGCAGGTGGAACAGCAAATCGGCAATAATCCCTGGTAAAGTGTAACTGATAAGTGAAAATGCACCTTGTTTTCCCGCCATGCCAACCAATAAAACCAGCACTGCCTGCAAAACACCAAAAACGGTGCCGGTGAACTTCTTGTTTACAATGGTGATTGCCAAAACCAGCCACATCATGTAAAAGCCTCCGGCTAAAGAGCCTCCGGGAATGCCAAGAGGTGTGGAAATGAATTTGGAAATGGGGCCAACTATAGGTTTCACGGCAATGCCAATTGCGGCTATGGCGGTGATGATAATTAAATCCTGGGCAGAAAAGCGTTTCAGCATGCTCATAGGATCCGCTTCTGCACATTGGTGGCTTTGTCAAACAGGATGAGATCAACACCAGCTTCCTTAAACAACTGCTCCCCCAAAGAATCAGGATACTTTTCACTAATGTAAACGGTGCGGATTTCTGCATTGATAATCATCCGCGCACAGATGCTGCAGGGCTGATGCGTGCAATACATGCTGCCATTACGCGTGGAAGAACCATTGATCGCAGCCTGGATGATGGCATTCTGCTCGGCATGCACACCCCGGCACAATTCGTGCTTTTCACCCGAAGGAATGTTTTGTTGCTCTCGCAAGCAACCAATTTCCGTGCAGTGTGCCACGCCTTTGGGGCTACCATTGTAACCGGTGGAGATTATCTGATTATCACGCACCAAAACTGCCCCCACAGCACGCCTGATACAGGTGCTGCGCTTGGCTGCAAGATAGGCCATTTCCATAAAGTATTGTTGCCAGGAAGGACGTTTGTTCATTTTCTCCCCTTGCTTAATTATAAACTTGCGCCAGAATTCTGCGTTGGCTGCTTTCTGTCAAGCTGAGAGCGGGGAGGGGAAGTGGTGAGTGGATGGCTTCGGAGTTACATTGTTTTGCTTCATAGATATAGGTAATTTCAACAGGTGAATTTTAACCACAGAGAAAAGCAGAGAAAAGCAGAGAAACATCCATGAAAGCTTCGTTTTCGCCACTGATAATTAAAATATACCCATATATTTGTATGGGCTTTTTTGCGCTCGCCCAAGGTAGCCGAATATTCATTTTCAGGCGAGAATACCAAAAGCACCGAAAAGCAATGGCATATATCAGCACCATTACACCGCCACTCTTGGGCGCACGCAATGCTCCCCTACTCTTCCAGCTCCCACCCGCCTAATTCATCAATGCCACTAAAACTCTAAATGTGTTACACCTTTTCACCTTTCCACTCATCACTCATAACTCTTTATGCGCTACCCAACACTTAAAATCCTGCGGTAAACGAGAAAACCCAGCTTTTTCATAGATTTTTATGGCAGCGGGGTGATTGGAATATAGGTATAGGTAATTCTGGCTGATGCCTCTGTGGTAGTTCACCAAATGGTGAATCATGGCACCTGCAAAACCCTTGCCCCGGAATTTATCGCGCGTGAACACATCATCCACTCTGCTGTAGCCTGCATACACGCTAACCGAAGCCAGGGAAGCAAGTTCGCCGTTTACATGGCCACCCAAAAGGTGATAGGAAGGATGTTGCAGATGGCGTTCCACCACTTTAATTGTCCAATCCCCGCCAAACTCCACGGCGATTGTTTCCATCATGTCGATATCCAGCTTGTGCACGCGGTCGATGCTTAAATCGTCCGCTTCTCTAAGGCTGCTTTCGTGATCGTGCAGGAAGTATTCATCTCCTGTCATTTGGACGGTAAAGCCATGTTTATCCAGCGCTGGGGCAATACGATCCAGTTCATTGGCTTTCAGGGAAGAATAAACTCGGGGGATAATGCCTTTGCTTTTGTAGAAAAACTCGATATCGCGCAGTGAACTCTCCACCCCTATAGAATCTGTGATTACAGCGTGATTACTGTCGTGCGAAGCCTTGTTGCCTTCATTCCAAAAAATTAAACCGTAGTTCTTGTTCGCCATAGAGGCAAAGCGCTGCGGGAAATGCAGTTCCGTATCGATCATCCGGTTTAGGTTAAACGGTATTGGCATACTTCCATCCTTAATACACGTTTTAGTGTGTTTACTAAACAATCTAAAGCAGTTTTTGGGGAAGGCAAATTGTGAAAATGATAAGTGGGTCAATCTCCGTAACACACTATATTGTTTTTTCGCGATCAAACTGTTTTTCTGGGAAAAGATTGGGTTGTGGAACGGATATTGTATTGTAATTATTTCCCTGGGATTTTAAAGTGGATATCACAATCTTATGGAATGTTAACTTAAGGAGAATGAAATAATGAAACGTGCAATATTACTATCACTTGTCCTGCTGGCTTTTAGCCTGATGTGGGGACAAACAACACTATTAAATGAGCCTTTTACCTCTTTAGATGGAGAAACTGCAGATGGCAGCACAGACATAAGCTCGTCACTGAATACATATACCGTAACAAGCGGCTGGACTGGAACTAAGATATACAAATCCATTGGAAGATTGAAGATGGGTTCTTCTTCAGGCTTGGGGTATATTGTTACACCCACTGTAAACCTATCTGCTAATTCAGGTGCTGCTACGTACTCATTTAGCCTCTTACAGTATGGAACGGACACAAGCAAATTTATCCAAGTGCTGCATGCGACTGATGGAGCCACTTTCGTTCAAGTAGGTGCAGACATTTCCATACCCTCTCCAGTAGCTACAATAACTGTAAACATTACAGGTGGCACTGCTAATTCTAAGATAAAGATTCAAGCCAAGCTTGCCGGCAGCAATAGATTTTATCTGGACGACATCCTCTTAACTCAGGGTGCTTCAAGCGGTATCCCAACTCTTACAACTGCTGCAATATCTGCCATTACAACTATTTCCGCCACTTCGGGTGGCAACGTAACATCTCAAGGTGGTTCATCTGTTACTGCCCGGGGCGTTTGCTGGAATACATCTACAGCGCCCACAATCAGTAATAGCTTAACCTCAGATGGAAGCGGAACAGGTAGTTTCGTGAGCAATTTAACCAGCCTTACTGCCTCTACTTTATATCACGTCCGTGCCTATGCCACAAACGCTCAAGGCACTGCTTATGGCGAGGAATATAGCTTCAGCACCAGCGGTAATTCTCCCCCGGCTGTTCCTACTGCTACTGCTGCCACTAATGTTAGCACAAACTCTTTTACCGCCAACTGGAATGCTGCCTCAGGTGCCACCAGCTACCGTCTTGATGTATCCACTTCCAACACCTTTACAAGCCTCCTTACTAATTACAACAATCTTACCGTAAACACTACCAGCCAAGCAGTTAGCGGGCTTAGTGCCAACACACCTTATTATTACAGAGTGCGGGCATATAATACAAACGGCACCAGTGCCAGCTCAAATACAATTATTGCTACCACTCTTGTAAACGATCCCTATAGCGGCTATTACAGTTCTGTAACTGGTTTAAGTGGTACCGCTTTAAAAAGCGGGCTGCATACTATTCTGCGCAACACTCATACCCATGAATACTCTTATAGCAACCTTGAAACACAGATGAAAGCAACCGACGAAGACCCCAATAACTCCAGCAATGTGATAGAGCTATACACTGGCTGGAGCGTACCGAAAGCTGACTATGGCGGAGGAGTTACAGACTGGAACAAAGAACACACCTGGAGTAAAAGCCACGGAGATTTTGGCGAAACTGCACCTGCTGGAACAGATTTACACCATTTGCGCCCCTGTGATGCAACGGTAAACTCTACTAAAAGCAACAGAGATTTTGATTATGGATCTACA
>JAVEUB010000140.1:0-7354 GCA_034005785.1 Cloacimonas sp. (SeqCode)
CCAGTCAAAACCCAGCCAACGCACATCTTCCATAATGGAATCTACATATTCCACGTCTTCTTTAATGGGATTGGTGTCGTCAAAACGCAAGTGGCATTTGCCTTGGTAATCGCGCGCCAGACCAAAATTGAGGCATATAGACTTGGCATGGCCGATATGCAAATAGCCATTAGGCTCTGGAGGAAAGCGGGTTACAACTTCGCTGTGTTTACCGCTGGCAAGGTCTTTGTCGATAATAAAACGGATGAAGTTCGAGACAACAGCCTTCTCGCCGTCTTTATCAATGCTGGTTTCTGGTGTTTCCATTATGTTTAATCCTCGGTCTTAGTTACATGTATCCTAATTTTTTGATCTTAGTTATTACGTCAAGCACAATGATGGCTTGGCGAAACGTGGAATATTTCTACAGTGGGGAGTAAATACCCAAGTTTTAGGGCTTAAGCATCCAATAAAGGGTTGCTCTATAAAACCCATAACTTCCACTTAGCATTGCTGTTACAAGTATGTTGTAGTAATTTTCGCTATTTGGCACAGTCATTGCAATATACATAGGAGAATTCAGCAAAGTCCTAATGAAGATTTTCTATGAAGCGATTATTATACGACACATACCTCAACACACACATGGGGGCTCCCGCCCCCTTTTTTTATGCTGGACAAAAAATCACCACAGATTAATCTTGCAACATGGAGGTAAGTATGACTTACAAAGTAATTATGGTTAAAATCGATCACCGCAGTGTGGAAGCAACCACAGTTCAAGATATTCTTACGAAATTCGGCTGCAACATCAAAGTACGCTTGGGCTTACATGAAGTTTCAGGTGATTTTTGCGCCAATGATGGCCTAATCATTCTGGAAGTGGATGGAAAACAAGAAGAGATTTTGGCAATGATAGCTGCCTTGAGCGGGCTTGAATACGTTCAGGCTAAGCTTGTAGAGATGTAGTATTCGGGGTGGCAATCTCCTGTATAGGGGTTATCAAACAAACTCTGCCGATCAGGAGATTGACAGCCCTGTTCATTTCCACTTAAATTTACCCAACGTGCCGCGCAGTGCATAAAAGATGAACTGCGCTGGAAACAAAAGTATCTGCACAGGATACAGTACAGCCAATTCAGATCTGCCAATTTGTTTCAGATGTCTCTTGGTAAGGAAATATTCAGCGGTAGTTTTGAGTATCAAGCTAAGGCTGAGCAAGCGGCTGGCTTTACCCGTTATTAACAGCCATAAACTGCGATAGAACATGATAAAATAGACAAAGACAAAGGCAGATAGTCCCTTCAGCCACCAAGGGTGATAGCGGAATTTGGAAGCTCTGCGGATATTGGTTTGATGGTGTTTGGCTCGGTCTGTACCGTCAATAGAGGTAACCTGCATCTTAGGGGAAGGATTATAAGCGCTTTTACGCATAAATGGCATCATCTTCATCAACAACAGGTCGTCATCACCCGAAAGCAAATTACCGATACCCATGAATCCACCGCTCTGTTCAAACAAACTCTTGCGATACACCATGTTACAGGCACTGCTGGTAAAGGGAATACGATAGTTTAAGCCCGCAGCAGCCAGAGCGTAATAGATGCTACGTTCAAAGTTTTTCAGGCGGAAGATGCCATCTGAGGTTTGCCGTTTCATCAGCGAGTAGGCTAACAGATAATCAGTGCCACTATCGAATACACGATTGATTTCCTGTAACCAAGTATCAGGGACAAGGCAATCCGCATCGGTAAAGGCAAGGACATCAAATTTAGCTGCGTTTATACCGGTTTGGATGGCTGCTTTTTTACCAACCAAGCCCTCTATGGCACCGGTAAATTCTATAACGTTCACTTCGAGACACTGCTGTTGGCTGCGTAAATACTTGCTGCTGCCATCAGTTGAATGATCATTAACCAGAATGATCTCGAAACAATCCTTGGGATAATCCAGCCGGGACAACGATTCCAACAAAGCGGGAAGGTTATCCAGTTCGTTTTTTGCAGCAACAATTATGGAAATGCTTTGCTTTTCAGCAGGAATAATCTTATCCTTGTTGATCCTGCAAATCTTGCTTACACCCCGCTCCAGCCAAACAAGGAACAGGCAGTAAAGCCAGGTTAGCAGCGCAAATAAAACATTCATGCGTTTAGCTTAGGATGCTATCAGTATTCTCGATAAACTTTGCCAGCTCAGGGCTTTCGGCTTTGATATCATCAATGGTACGGCGTTTAATCTGCACTTGGGTGGGGGTAACACCATCGATAAGTTTGAACTCCACCAGCAAATCTTGATGAAACAGATCGTTTAGGATTACCTGAATCTTTTCCTGATTTGCCTTTAGGGTATTCAATCCAGTTTGGGTATCCACTGTGAGGTACAGGCTGCGAGACTTCGCTTCCTTGTCTGTAACCTTTTCCAAAGCCAACGCTCCCATTCCGCTGATTTTTCTCATCCTGGCGATAATGCGTGCCCAGGTTTTTTCCAGATTTTCACTATTAAAATCTACTTTGGGGAGCTCTGGTTCTTCTTGGATAATCGGTTCTGGTGCTCTATAGGGAGAAGTTGTTTTTGCAGATTGCACGTTTTGCTGTGGAGCTGGGCTTGTTGCAATGGTGCTCTGTAACGCTGTTCCACTATTTAGCTTGGCAATCATAGCGGCAAGATCATCCATTTCGTCCATCTTGCAGAACTTGATCATCATTGTTTCCAGAATCAAAAAAGGATTGGAACTGCTTTTCAAGTCTGCCCGGCAACCTATCAAAAAGCTCATCATATACAGCAGTTTATCCTGAGCATACATGGTGCCAAGTTCGTCAAAGATAGGTAATTCTTCCGGGTTTATATCCTTTATCTGCACACCCAGTTTGCGCAAAATCAGCACACGGATAAATTCCTGCATATTGGCGATAAATTCCTGCAAGTCTGTCCCCTGCTCGAAGATGGCATGCAGTTCCGTAATCAAACCCTTGGCATCTTTGGCATTGATCAGCGTGAGAAACCTGTAATAAACCTGATTGGGGATGAGACCAAAGATCAGGCGTACCCGCTCAATCGTGATGTTATTCAGGCAATACGAAATCGCCTGGTCAAGCAGCGAGAGAGCATCGCGCATGCCTCCATCTGCCTTGCGCGCAATCAGGTACATCGATTCATTATCTATCTTTATCCCTTCCACTACACTCAAATCTTTGATGCGTTGCACAATTGCCTCGATGGGTATGCGCTTAAAATCGTAGCGCTGACAGCGAGAGATAATGGTGGGTAGCACCTTATGCGGTTCAGTAGTGGCAAAAATGAAGATAACATTTTCCGGAGGCTCTTCCAAAGTCTTTAGCAGCGCATTAAAGGCGTTCTTGGAAAGCATATGCACTTCGTCGATAATGTAAATCTTATATTTTGCACCACTTGCGGCATACAGCAATTCACGCTGTAGCTCACGAATATCATCCACACCGGTATTGGAAGCACCGTCAATCTCTATTACATCCGTGGAAGTTCCTGCGGTAATCTCCATACAATTGGAACATTTGTTACAGGGATCGGTGGTAGGTCCATGCACGCAATTGAGGCTTTTCGCCATAATCCTTGCCAGAGAGGTTTTCCCCACTCCGCGCGGGCCTGTAAATAAATAGGCATGGGCTATCCTGCCGGAAGATATGGCACTTTGCAGAATCTCGGTAACGTGATCCTGGGCATAAACCTCTTTAAAATTCTGCGGACGGTACTTTCGGGCTAAAACTATATAACTCATCTGTCCTCATCGGTTTTAGGTGTATATTTTGGGTAACAGCAAAGGCTTTTAGGCTTCTCTTAAAACCTGTAACCTGATACCTGTGACCTTAATATAAATGTTCTGGATTTGGGCAAGCATTTTCTGCTGGACAAATTCTATGCACCTGTAAAAGCTTGCATACAGTGATAAAAAAATTAGTCTTGTCGATAACTGGAGGTTCAAGATGAAACTGGAAGGAAAGGTAGTAATCGCTCAAGGTGGCGGGCCCACTGCGGTGATTAATCAATCCTTGGTGGGAGCGGCTTTGGAAGCCCGAAAGTTCTCCCAGGTAACCCGTGTTTATGGTGCTCTATACGGAGTTCAGGGCATTGTTAATGAAGATTTTGTAGATCTAACTCAAGAAACCACCCACAATATGGAGCAGGTGGCAAACACTCCATCCTCGGCTCTGCTTTCTACCCGTGACAAACCTGACGAGAAGTATTGCAAAGAAATCTTCAAAGTACTAAAGGCGCATGATGCCCGCTATTTCTTTTATATTGGCGGCAACGATTCTGCCGATACCGTGCGCATTGTGAACGAACAAGCAGATATTGCCGATTATGAATTCAGGGCAATTCACATTCCCAAAACCATAGATAACGATTTGGTGTTAAACGATCACACACCAGGCTTTGGCTCTGCGGCACGGTTTGTGGCTTCTGCCTTCACAGGTGTAAACCTGGATAACAGGGCTTTGCCGGGTGTATATATAGGTGTGGTGATGGGGCGTCATGCCGGTTTTTTAACCGCTGCCTCTGCTTTGGCACAAAAATACCCTGATGATGGCCCGCATCTTATCTACATGCCCGAACGAGCTTTCCATAGGGATAAGTTCCTGAAAGATGTCCACCGTATTTACAGTCAATATGGCAAATGTGTTGTAGCTGTTTCAGAAGGGATTGTGGACGAAGCTGGAATTCCCATCATCAGCAAGCTCTCCACCAGAACCGAGAAAGATGCGCATGGCAACCTTCAGCTTTCTGGTACAGGTATGCTGGGGGATTTACTGTGCGATCTTATCCGCGATAAACTGAAGATAAAGCGTGTCCGCAGCGACACATTCGGTTACTTACAACGTTCATTCATCGGCTGCGTTTCGGATGTTGACCAGCGTGAAGCGCGCGAAGTAGGAGAAAGAGCTGCACATTTTGCCATCTGGTATAATATGGACGGCTCTATCTCGATCCAAAGAACAGGGTTTTATTCCGTGAACTACCAATTGGAGAAACTTTCCGATATCGCCGGCAAAACAAAGCATATGCCCGATGAGTTTATCAATGCTACCGGTAATGGGATTACCGACGATTTCAGATTCTACCTGCGTCCGCTTATAGGTTCAGGTTTTCCCATGGCTCACAGGCTGCGTGCACCTGCAGTTGGTAAGCTACTGGGTGGCAAATAGATAAGCATAATATGCAGCAGGGCAAAGCGATTAAATATGCTTAACAGAGAAGTTTTATTGCATAAGCCAAAAACCTTGCACTTGACACAAAAATGCTTTCTATAAAGATGGGCAAAAATAACAAAATAATACCTGGAGGAATCAAAATGACTATCCATGATTTCATGGCGAAAGTCGAAGCCAAGAATTCGGGCGAACCTGAATTCTTGCAGGCAGTGAAAGAAGTTGTCGAAACGGTGTGGGATGTTTATCAAAGCAATCCCCGTTTCGTAAAAGCCAATATCCTTGAACGTATCGTTGAACCCGAACGCACCATCATCTTCCGCGTTCCCTGGGTGGATGACAAAGGTGATGTGCATGTACAGCGCGGTTTCCGCGTGCAGTTCAACAGCGCTATTGGCCCCTATAAAGGCGGCTTGCGTTTTCACCCCAGCGTTAATCTCTCTATTCTAAAGTTTTTGGGCTTCGAACAGATTTTTAAAAACAGCCTTACAACTCTGCCTATGGGCGGTGGTAAAGGTGGTTCAGATTTTGACGCCAAAGGCAAATCAGATGCCGAAATTATGCGTTTCTGCCAATCTTTCATGGCTGAACTATTTCGCCATATCGGCCCCAATACAGATGTACCTGCTGGTGATATCGGTGTGGGCGCACGCGAAATTGGCTATTTATTCGGTTACTATAAAAAGCTGAGAAACGAGTTTACCGGCGTGCTAACCGGAAAAGGCATCAACTGGGGTGGCAGCTTAATCCGTCCCGAAGCCACTGGTTTCGGAGTAGTTTATTTCGCCGAAGAAATGCTTAAAACCCAAGGTAAAAGCTTTAAGGGCATGCGTGTAGCACTTTCCGGTTTTGGCAACGTAGCCTGGGGCGCAGCTCAGAAGATTAACGAACTGGGCGGAAAAGTTGTAACTATCTCCGGTCCTGATGGATACGTTCTGGACGAAGAAGGCATTAGCGGCGACAAAGTGGAATACCTGCTGGAACTACGTGCCTCTAATAATGACCGTGTTAGTGACTATGCAGACGTGTACCCCAACTCAAAATTCTTCCCCGGCAAACGCCCATGGGAAGTGAAAGTGGATGTAGCCATTCCTGCCGCAACCCAAAATGAGCTTAACCTGGCCGATGCTAAAGCTCTTCTGGCGAACGGTGTTTATTGCGTAGCAGAAGCAGCCAACATGCCCTGCTTACCAGAAGCCGTAGAAGCTTTCCAGCATGCAAAAATACTCTTTGCCCCCGGCAAAGCAGCTAATGCAGGTGGTGTAGCTACCAGCGGACTGGAAATGACTCAGAATTCCATGCGCTTAAACTGGAGCCGCAGCGAAGTTGATGATCGCCTCCATGACATCATGAAAAACATCCATGAAGCCTGCTTCACTAATGGCAAGCAAGCTGATGGTTATGTAAATTATGTGAAGGGTGCAAACATCGCTGGTTTCCTAAAAGTTGCCAATGCTATGTGCGACATGGGCATAGTGTAAATCCATAAATAACTAAACACGAAACTTCGATATATCCCGAACCAGAGAATCTCTTGGTTCGGGATTTTTTTTCCCATATTTGCCTCTATCACGTTGTTTTGCAACGCTATACAACAGCAATTTTACCAGCAATCCCACCAGCGATCCCAGCAATTCCAAGGAAATCAGGAGATTTCCACCCCAAACACCACCTTTCTACGGACTCTTAATCAGGTGACCATCAAGCCTTAATCAAGCCTTAACTATTAACGCTTGATTAAGAGGGGATAAAGAAGTGATTAACGCCTTTAAGCAAGTAAGAGTCTGTTTAAGAAAAACCATTTTTTTCCAAACAAGCCAAACAAGCCATTCCCAAACGAGCCAACGAGCGAATTTGACTTAAAAATCTGCGTCGTAGAGCTATGAAAATAAACGTAAATACTTTAGAAGCAGATTTTTGAGTTAAAACGCGGGCTACGCTATAACGTGAGTTATTGTCAGCTTTTGTTTTTTAACTGATAGTTCCGCCGAAAGATGGTGGATATCTGGTAGATTTCCTGTTTACTCCCCCATTTATTTCTTTATTTTCGTTCTATCATTATCATTCCTGCGTAGGATCTCGTGTGAAAACGCCTGTCATTCCTGCGGAGGCAGGAATCCAGCCCATTAATAAGATATGTAAGAACGGAAGATAATCATATATATATCAATGCTTTAATAGTGACATCCCTA
>JAVEUB010000141.1:0-7320 GCA_034005785.1 Cloacimonas sp. (SeqCode)
ATTTTGGCTACGGGTAATCTGTCCCATATCAGCAAGCGACACTGCCTCAATTTCCAGATAGCCAGGAGCAGGCAATAGCAAATCAACCGGAGCATTATCATCTATAAAGTTCATAATTGCCACGCTGAATTTGGCATCCTTTGCCTTTTGCGGATAGGCTCCATAGCCAAGTGCGAATTCAGTTACGGAACAGGTTCCCATTTTTGGTTGCATAGCCTGCATTCCCAGATGGTTACGGTAATCTGTGCTAAGCAGGATATTTGTCTTGTCGGAAGCCATAGGCAGATTCCACAGTTCAAAAGCCAATGCTTCCGAGATGCGGTTTTGGTTGTAGATAAACAGGGTATTAACCCCGAGTTTTACTTTGCTCAGTTTGGCATAAGTAGCATTGGCAAAGCTTTTGAAAGCCCCTTCCGGGTAATCAACCAGAATCAGCTTTTTTCCACGTCTCTGCTTCAAATGCAGCAGGGTAGCAAGTGTTTGGTTAACTTCACCCAGCACTACGTATTCACCGAATTTATCCAGAATGGCATAAGGTTTCTCCCGTGGCTTCAGGTTCAGATAAGCATCGCTAAAGCTTGCGTAGTTTGGGTTCGCAGCCAGCTGTGTGTTGCAGCTTTCTGCAGCTTTACGCAGCATCAGCATTTCTTCCAGAGAAATATTGGGGCTAATCTCGAAACGCTTGGTGGCGCACTGTTTAAACTTTTCTGCAATCAGGGTTGCCGCTTCCGCCCAAGATATATTTTTGAAACCATCAGCAGTTTTCAAACGGGGCATTCCCAACCAGTCTTTACCATAGAATGCCTGCCAGCCGAAACGGCCTTTAAAACAGAGATTCTTGCCGTTGAAACCGGGTTTTTCCTGTGGAGTTGTAAGCGTGGTTACAATTCCAGCCTGCGTTTCTGTCTGCACCAAACAGCCAACCCCACAGATACCACAGTTTTGCACACTGATTTCCTTAGTGTGGGGATTAAGTTTATAGTGTCCGCTGCGTTCCACTAAAGCCCCCACGGGACACACGTCGATGCACTTCCCACAGGATAAACAGGTGGTTTCGGTTAAGGATTCGCCAAATTCTGGGCCTACAAGAGTAGAAAAACCACGGTATATAAAGCCCAAAACAGCCGCTCCCTGAATTTCGGTGCAGGTGCGGATACAGCGTCCGCAATTGATACACTTATTGGCATCGCGAACGATGAAAGGATGCGTGTAATCGATGGGATGTTTATTCACACTGCCGATAAAGTGAGCTGCATTAACCTGATAATCGGTGCAGTGTTCACGCAGAGAACAGGTTTCATTTACTTGGCAGCCGCATTCCAGACAGCGGTTTGCTTCAGCAATGGCATCGCTGTCGCTGTAGCCAAGCTCCACTTCTTTGAAAGAAGCAACCGCTTCTTTAGCAGGGAGTTCCGGCATTTCCAAACGCTTGGCTTGCTCGAAGATAGAGTATTCTTCGGGGCTTACATCAGCGATGCTTGTGGCTTTCTTGGAATCGAAGCGGGTAAGCTCTGCGCTTATAGTTCCCGTTTCCAGATATTTAGCGATAGAAACAGATGCCAATCGTCCATCCGCTATAGCCTCAATGGCGGTAGCAGCTCCACGGCGGAAATCACCACCTGCGAATACGTTAGCAAGACCTGTAAACATTGTAGCTTCATCCACAATAGCAGTCTGCCAACGTGAAAGAGGCAGAATCTTTCCACTAATATGGTTAGGTTCTTCGGCAAAGAGCTGCACTTCTGGCACTTGCGAGATTGCGGCGATAATGCTGTCGAAGGGTAGATCAAAGAACTCACCCGTAGGTTCTGGACGCCTTCTGCCACTTGCATCTGCCTCGGCAAGTTTCATCTTCTCTATCTTGACTTGGCTGAGTTTGCCATTAGTTCCAATGTATTCCACCGGGTTGCTGAGATAATAGAAAGTGACGCCTTCATGCTCGGAAGCCTCAATTTCAAAAAGCTCCGCAGGCATTTCTTCTTTGGTGCGGCGGTAAATAAGGCTTACTTCGCAGCCCTTACGCAGAGCGGTTCTGGCGCAATCGATAGCGGTGTTTCCGCCACCTACAATAGCTACTTTTTTGCCCAGTTCGGGGGCATTGCCCAAAGCATGCGCTTTCAGAAAATCTACACCCAGCAAGCATCCTTGCAGATCGCTACCTTTAACGGGCATGGGCACAGCTTTCTGCGCTCCAATAGCCAGATACACAGCATCATAGTTCTTTGCTATATCCTTCAAGAACAGGTCTTTACCAAGTTCCACACCGTATTCTATCTGCATTCCATTGGTGCATAACAAAGCAATTTCAGCATCCAGCACATCTTTAGGAAGGCGGTATTCAGGAATGCCATAACGCAACCATCCACCCGCTGCAGGGGCAGCTTCGAACACTTTTACTTCGTAGCCTTGGTTGGAAAGGTAGTAGCCACAAGTTAATCCGCTGGGACCGGCACCGATAATGGCAATCTTCTTGCCTTTGGCAGGCAGCTTTTCGGGAACATAGTTCCACACATCGCCCAAATCCTTATCCGCAGCATAGCGCTTAAGCTGACGGATGGCAATGGCGTCATCCACAATCTGGCGGCGGCATTCTTTTTCACAAAAAGCAGGGCAGACTCTACCAATGCATAGGGGAAGAGGTAAGGTTTCCTTGATCACCTTCACGGCTTCATGGTATTGGCCATTAGCGATGAGGGACACATAAGTTTGGATATCTACGTGGTCAGGACAGGCAACCGTGCAGGGAGCTACACAATCGGCATAGTGATCCGAAATCAACAGTTCCAGTGCCATTTTACGAGCTTTACGGATGGCTTCAGAATCCGTGGTGATATTCATACCGGCACTGATTACAGTTCCGCAGGAGGTTACAAATCCTCGCCGTCCAGCCACTTCTACAGCACAAACCCAGCATGAACCGTAAGGCTTAAGTTCTTCATCGTGGCAAAGAGTAGGAATCTTTATGCCCTGGCGGTTGGCAAGTTCGAGGATGGTGATTCCGGCTTCGGTTTCTATGGTTTTTCCGTTTAATATTACTTCTATCATCTTGCAAAAGCTCCTATACTTTAATCACGGCGTCGAATTTACAGGCTTTTTGGCAGGCACCGCATTTGATGCACTTGCTTTCATCGATCACGTGGGGGTGTTTCACGGTACCGGAAATGCAATTCACCGGGCATTTACGCGCGCAGGCTGTACAACCGATACATTTATCAGGGTCAATAGTAAATTTCAGCAAAGCTGTGCAAACTCCTGCAGTACAGTGTTTATCCACAATATGGGCAATATATTCATCCTTGAAATAGCGCAGGGTAGTAAGCACAGGATTGGGGGCTGTTTGGCCCAAACCGCATAGCGAACCTTTAATAATGTTTTCCGAAAGTTCCTGAAGGGTGTCGATATCTTCCAGTTTGCCTTTGCCTTCGGTGATACGGGTAAGAATTTCCAGCATGCGGCGTGTTCCGATACGGCAGAAAGTGCATTTCCCGCAGGATTCATTTTGGGTGAAATTAAGGAAATAACGCGCAATATCCACCATACAGGAATTGGTATCCATCACGACCATGCCGCCGGAACCCATAATCGCTCCGGTTGCAGTGATTGAATCATAATCCACAATCGTATCTATCAGTTCAGCCGGGATGCAACCGCCAGAGGGACCGCCCATTTGCACTGCTTTAAAGGGTTTATCGGTTTTCATCCCTCCGCCAACTTTGTAAATAATATCGCGGATAGGAATACCCATTGGTACTTCAATCAGGCCGCTTCCAGCAATCTTTCCAGCCAGTGCGAAAACCTTTGTGCCGGGAGACTTTTCTGTGCCAAAGGCATGGAAAGCTTCTGCCCCGTTAATCATTATCCAGGCAATATTAGCCCAGGTTTCCACATTGTTAATATTGGTGGGTTTTCCCCAAAGCCCGCTTTCGGCAGGGAACGGAGGCCGGATAATTGGCATACCGCGTTTGCCTTCTATGGATTGCATCAAAGCAGTTTCTTCTCCACAGACAAATGCACCAGCTCCTTCTTTGATGTGCAGTTCGAAGCAGTAGGAAGTTCCAAGGATGTTTTTCCCCAGATAGCCCTTTGCTTCGGCTGCTGCGATGGCTATCTTCAGATGCTCAATAGCCATGGGATATTCAGCCCGGCAATAGATGTAGCCTTCATCCGCACCCATAGCATAAGCTCCGATGATCATGCCCTCGATCACGTTATGCGGATCGCCTTCCAAAGCGCTGCGATCCATAAATGCTCCTGGATCGCCTTCATCGGCATTGCAGACTACATACTTTTTATCAGACGCGGCTTTGGCAGCAAAGCTCCATTTTAAGCCTGTGGAAAATCCTGCACCACCGCGACCGCGCAGTCCAGATGCTTTAATTTCGGCAATAATCTCTTCACGATCCATCGTTAAAGCTTTCTTTAATGCTTTATAGCCGCCCTTTTCTTCGTAATCGGATAAGGATTTGGGGTCAATAACTCCGCAGTTGCGTAGCACAATGCGCTGTTGGTTCTGAAGCAAAGCATTATGACGGCCATCCAGTTTTTCCGCCAGAATCACGTTCTCTTGGGGGGCGATGCCTTCCATGTAATCTTCAAGAATCTGAACAATATTTGCGGGACTTGCCTTGCCGAGATGCATCTGCCCTAAAATAGAGCCGTTAAATTCCACAATCGGTTCTTCAAAACACATGCCAATACAGGCAGTTTGCATCAGTTTAACAGGCTTGGGGGATGCCTTAAGGTATTCTTCCAGAACACGGTACACATCCATCGCTCCGGCTGCCATGCCACAACTTGCAAGCCCTACTTTTACGGTAACTTCGCTCATTATATCTCCTAAAACCGGAACTTGTCCAGGATTGCCGGTATAGCCTCAGGAACCAATTTGCCAAAGGTCATATCATCAATCATAATTACCGGCGCTAAGCTGCAACAACCCAAACAAGCTACTTCAACCAAGGTAAACATCATGTCCGCCGTGGTGTTTTCGCCTTTGGGAAGGTTCAGAGCGTCGATAAGCGCTGCTTTGATGCCATCTGCATCGGATACATGACAGGCTGTGCCTTTGCACACGCGGACTATATGCTTGCCTTGCTGTTTTAGCCTGAACATGGAATAAAAAGTGGCGACTCCAAATATTTCTGCGGCAGGGATTTGCATGAAATCTGCCACATATTTCATGGTATTTTTAGATAAAAAGCCCAATTCGTTTTGAACCGCTTGTAACATCGGAATTAGAATACCTTTTTTATCCCGGTAGGAGTTTAGAATGGCATCCAGCTTAGTATTATCCTGTTCCATACAAGTTTTCCTTTGTTCTAATTTGGCGGCATACCTCATAAACACATACTTTTATGCCACGAATCACATATTTTTAGTCTTGCTGGATTGTCAAACAAAATCTTGTTTTGGGGGTGAGAGTACGATCTTGGGGCGATTTAGACTTAAAATTTTGTTGGAGAGAAGGTTTGAAGAAAAATGGGATAACATTGATTTGAGCTAAAACGCTGGCTACAAAACCTTCCTACCCTTATGCGAGCGCAACTCGCATCTACAACTTCCTTACCACCTTTCCAACCTCTTACTCTGTGCACATATCCTGATAGCAGACAACCCTGTTTTTACCAGAGGTTTTCCCCTTGTACATAGCTTTATCCGCTTCTGCAACAATATCCACGATTTCCATATCTTCTCCGGAATGAAAGCTGAGACCTATGGTTATCGTGGGGCAGATATCCACATTCTGATAGATGATTTGAGTTTTTTCGATTGAGCTGCGGATACGCTCGATAACCACCATTGCTCCTTGACAGGATGTTTCGGGGAAGATAAACATAAATTCTTCTCCGCCCCAGCGTCCTACAATATCCATGTTACGTATGCCTTTCAGGAACGCCAGGGATATCTCTTTCAGCACAGTGTCTCCGGCATCATGCCCATAAGTGTCGTTCACTTTTTTGAAATTGTCGATATCGGCGATAGCCACGCCAAAACCACGTTTCGTACGCACTGCCCGAATGTTTTCTTTCTCCATAATCTCTTCCAGCACCCTGCGGTTAAAAAGACCGGTTAGAGTATCATGGCGGGACAATCTGCGCAGGTCTGCGTTAAGCACAGTCAGTTCCATATTTAGCTTTTCCATGCTTTCTATCAGTACACGCTGATTTTCTTCAGCAGTTACTTGGTTGTCGATATCAACAAATACACCCAGCAAGCCCAGAGCTTTATCGTCGGCGTCGTATAGAGCTGAAGCATACAAATCTGCCCAGAAGATGCTGCCATCTTTGCGTTGATAACGGCGTTTTTTGCGTATACTGCGTCCGCTTTCTGCCATCAGGTAATCAAAATTGATGATGCTCGTTTGCAAATCATCGCGGGGGGTAACATCTTGTACGCTAACATCTAAGGATTCAGCACAGCTATAGCCCAATAGTTCACACCAAGTGGGGTTTACCATAAGGTATTTTCCCTGCTTGTCTGTAACTCCTATAGCTACAATGGCACTGTTAAAAATTCTGTAATACAGGTTTTCCAAATTCAAAGAAGTCATCTGGTCTCCTTATGTATTGAATATTTATCTCCCCAAAAGAGCAGTTGAGGGTTTGTAAAAGCCCTCAACTGCGTGCGAATATCTATACGGCAGGGGTAGGTGCAGTGAACACCCTTTGCCCCAGTTCGTTATCCAGCATATACAGGGCATGGGGGTTGTCGCCAATCAGCTTCAAACGGTGTACGATTTTATCTGCTGCAGCTTCTTCCTCCACCTGTTCATCTACAAACCACTGTAAAAAACCGCGGGTGGCATGGTCTTTCTCTTTTATAGCCAGATCCATCAGGTCGTTTATGCTCTTTGTTACGAATTGTTCATGAGCAAGTGAGGCAGTAAATGCTTTCAATGGGCTGCCAAAATCGATGGCAGGTTGCGCAATGGCTTGCAGCTCCACTTTACCGCCGCGTTCAAGAACATAGTTGAAGAATTTCATGGCATGGAATCGCTCTTCCTTGCCTTGTGCATCCATCCAGTTGGCAAAACCATCCAGATTCTGGTTGGCAAACCATGCTTGCATACTTATGTACAGGTACTCCGAATAGAGTTCCTTGTTTATCTGGACGTTTATTGCGTCTTGTAGTTTCTTGCTAATCATTATTCCTCCATAAGGGTTTCTTAATTTATTTATGTAGTGTTAGCAGCTATCAAACCAGCCGCTTACTTATCATATTATAGTGTGTTTTATCTATTCGCCAAGGATAAATCCTACTTTTGGCAAATAGGGCAGAAAAAGCTTGATCTTCCGCCCTGCACGATTCTTTTTGTCTTAT
>JAVEUB010000142.1:0-7257 GCA_034005785.1 Cloacimonas sp. (SeqCode)
CCTGTTTTTCTGTAGAGTTTGTTGTGCAAAAATATAAGTCAAACACGCTCCAAGCGTGGTTCAGGTAACCGAGCGAATTTGACTTCGTTTTGCCGAACGCTGGTGTAATATTTGAGGATAACGCATAGATGGCGGAACTAATAGCACAATCGGCAAAACTATAAGTCAAAGCAAACAATTGCCTGATCGCAGCAACCCCAAAACCTTCCAACCTTCAACCCTCCAACCCTTCCAACCTTCCAACCTTCCAACCTTCCAACCTTCCAACCCTCCAACCTTCCAACCTTCCAACCTTCCAACCTTCCAACCTTCCAACCTTCAACCCTTCCACCCTTCCAACCTTCCAACCTTCCAACCTTCCAACCTTCCAACCTAACTAAACTCCTTGTTTACCATCCATAATTACTTACTATATTGCTAAAGAATGGAGATTTGAATGAAATTACCGATAAAGCTAAGCACCCTAATCTTGGCAGGAATTCTGCTAATATCATCAGGCAGTTTGTTTGGCAAAAAAACTGCCACCTCGCTGTTTCCTTTTGTAGCCTATTCTAATGAAACACGCTTGATGGGAGGCGCATTTGGCACCTATTTACGCCAGACCGAAAGAGACAGCATTAGCAGTGAATTCCTGGTAAACTTGCTGGCAATTTACTCTGCCAATAAGCAGTTTCAGCTAATTTTTACCCCGCAAGTTACTTTGCATGATGATCTGCTGCAAATCAAACTGGATTTGCGTGGACGTAATTGGCCGGACAGATTTTACGGCGTGGGTAACAACGGCTCTCCCGATATTTACGAGCAGTTCGTGCAGAAACAGTTAAAAGCCCGATTAGAACCAGAAATCAGGCTATGGCAAAATCTATATGTTAGTGCGAAAACCACCGTGGTTCAAGAGAACATGGACAGTTTTAACCCGCAAACCATTCCCCTGGAAGGCAATTACCACGGCTTAAATATGGTGCAGACCTACTATGGTTACGGTGCAACCATACGCTTAACTACTGTTGATAGTGATTTCTATCCTACTCATGGTGTTAATTATTCAGCCCAATATACACGTTATATCGACAGCAATGCCACCCCGGAAACGATAAACTTCGGTATTTCAATTCTGGAATTAAACAACTATATATCACCGGCTGCAGGAACTGTTTTGGCTCTGCAAAGCAGCTTTAGCAATTCCTATCATCATGTCCCCTTTAGCTTTATGCCAGAATTGGGGGGGCAATTACGTGCTTATAACAGTAAAAGGTATATCGATAAAACGCTTCTTGCGCAGCGGACCGAACTGAGAGTTTTTCCTTCCGAACTGGGCTTTATCCAGGATTGGGGCTGGTTTCAGGGAGCATTTTTCCAGCGCAGCGGTTTTGTGATTTTCTCCGAAATCGGCCAAGTTGCCGAGTCAGCTAAAGATATGCGCTGGCAATACAATCATTTCTCCAATGGTTTTGGCTTGCGTTTCCGTATTTCTGAGGCACTAAAGCTAAATATTCGCACGGATTTCGCTTTTGGCAGTGAGGGTTTTAATCTGATAGTTCAGGGTGGCGAGGCTTTTTGAGCAAGAGGATAGTGGAAAGTACTTAACCTGCTGGGTAAGCTTGTTTTGTTGTGAAGATAGTGGTAGCTTCAAAGGATGAATTTTTACCACAGAGAAAAGCAGAGAAAAGCAGAGAAAAGACTATGAATACTGTGTTTTCGCTACTGATTATGAAATTTATACATGTATTGTAGGGGCGAGTTGCGCTCGCCCAAGGTAGCCGAATATTCATTTTCATGTAAAATCCGAGATTTCACAAAGAGTAAAATGGGGGTTTTTTTAGTGCGGAGTTATACTGTTTTGCTTTCAAGATAGGGGTAGCTGTAAAGGATGAATTTTTTACCACAGAGAAAAGCAGAGAAAAGCAGAGAAAAGACTATGAAAACTGCGTTTTCGCTACTGATTATGAAATTTATACATGTATTGTAGGGGCGAGTTGCGCTCGCCCAAGTTAGCCGAATACTCATTTTCATGTAAAAGGATGAATTTTTACCACAGAGAAAAGCAGAGAAAAACAGAGAAAAGACTATAAAAACTGCGTTTTCGCTACTGATTATGAAATTTATACATGTATTGTAGGGGCTTTTTTGCGCTCGCCCAAGTTAGCCAAATATTCATTTTCATGTAAAGCAGAGAAAGTTTAAATTGTAACATACTTAAAAAAGTGATTGAGAAAGTGGTAAGAGAATTAGCTAATCATAATAGTGGCTCTCTTTCCGGTAGCTTACATGCAATTCTCTATTTCAGGTCAGCTTCACCTCTCTATATCCTCACTTTGCTTAGATGAACCTAAAGGCAAAGAGTGCGGAGATAGCGTTTTACAAGGAATAAGCATCCGTGAGGTGGTTTGCCAAAGTGGCAGTAAAACAAGAGAAGTTTTCATCAAGTTTCCCTCTGTTTTACATGAAAATAATTATTCGGCTACCTTGGGCGAGCGCAAAAAAGCCCCTACGATAATAGCGTATATTTTCATATTCAGTAGCGAAAACGCAGTTTTCATAGTCTTTTCTCTTCTTAACTCTGCTTTTCTCTGCTTTTCTCTGCTTTTCTCTGTGGTAAAAAAAAGATTGCAGATTCCAATTATCTCCGCCACGTAGCTCATATCTTGCAATTTACCATCTCTCTTTTCCTCTTTTACTCTTTTACTCTTTGTTAAATCTTTTCGGGTTTATCTGTGTGCTTAGTCGCAAGAAACAGGATCGGTATCCCGCTTACTTTGGCAGGATTGGCATCCTATGTTACAGTCTTGAACACTCTTTGTTTACGGACGTACCATGCAAGGGCACCATCTATTAACCCCCTACGAAACCTAACACCTAAGAATACAAATACCGTTTTATCTTCTGCGTAGGCGTCTTTTGGAAAGGCTCGTTAACTATCTGAATCTTGGAGATCCTGCTGAAAGCAGCCATAACTTTATTTACCTCCTGGCGATTTTTTTCCATCAGCTCAGGGATTTTTTCTTCCGGGATATGCTCTGTATCCAGCGTATCAAAATCTGGATAGATAAGGGCATGTAGCTGGCGATCTCGCTCCAGAATCAGGGCTTCGGACACATAGGGCAGATTGCTAAGTTTTTGTTCCACCAGTTCAGGGTAAATGTTTTCGCCGGAGGAACCAAGGATCACGTTTTTGCTGCGGCCGCGGATATAAATAAAACCTTGTTCATCTTTGGTGCCAATATCTCCGCTGTACAGCCAGCCGTTTCTAAGCACTCCTTCGGTAGCCTCATCGTTTTTGTAATAGCCAATAAACACCTGCTCTCCACGCATCAGGATTTCCCCCGGCACTTTGGTAGGCTCGGATGAATCTATTTTTACTTCCAAATACTTAACTTGCTTCCCGCTGGATTCAAATCGGTGTTCCGCCCAACCTGCGTAGCCTATTAGTGGCCCGCATTCGGTCATGCCATAGCCGATGGTGAAGGGAAATTTGATCTTCTTCATAAACAGCTCCACTTCAGCATTCATCGGCGCTCCACCTGTGATCAGTTCACGGATTTCCCCGCCAAAAGCTGTGAGAAGTGTAGCTCGTATTTTTTTGAATACCAGCTTGTTCAGCAGGGGAATCTTCATCATCAGCTGCATCTTGGGCGTTTCGATGATGGGCTGCAACTGCTTTTTGTAAATCTTCTCGATCAAGAGAGGAACGGTTAGCACTATTTGCGGTTTCAAATCTTTCATCGCAGCCAATAGCACTTTGGGAGCAGGGATTTTGTCCATGAAATTGATATGATTGCCGCGAGTAAACGGATACAAGAGATCAAAGCAAGCCGCATAAGCATGCGCTAAAGGCAAAAATGCCAACACTTTGGCACCTTCCTGGAAGAGCAGATTTTCACGAGCAACGATCAGATTTGCCAATAAACTGCGGTGCGGAAGCATTACACCCTTGGAAAATCCTGTGGTACCGCTGGTGTAGATAATTGCGGCAAGATCTTCGTTATCACACACATCAGGGAAAACTAACGCACTGGCATTTATAGAGCTTATCTCTGCTGTCTTGCTTAGCTCCGGGATAAGCTCTTTTTTTGTATCCACGTTATTCTGCAATAAGCGGAAATCTTCCAGGGCAAAGATGTATTTCACCTTGCGCAGCACCTCTGCATCGATACTGTCGAACTTGTCTTTGGAGACAAAAAGCAGCTCCGAATCGCTATGATTTATTATATGCTGCATATCTTCGGGAGAAAATGCCGCCAGAATAGGTACAATAGTTGCTCCATTGCTAATTGCCGATAACCAAACAATTGCCCAGGAGCTACAGTTCTTGCCTGCCAGGGCGATCTTCGTACCCTTTTGCACTCCAGCAGCCTTGTATAAACGATGTAACCACATTATCCGGCGTCCCACATCCGCATAACTTTGCGCTATTCCAGGATAATCCGTAAACGCAGGCAGATCCCAATATTGTTTGATCGCATCGCATAGGTAGGGGATTAGCTTTTCGTTGATCATAATTTTCTCCTTCTTTATAAAAACAACTTACTGAATAAGATAGCTATGGACAAAGCCCAGGAATAACTGAGGAAAGTTCCCACCAGGAAATAGTTACTAAAATGGGCAGCGCCACGTTCCGATTTGCTGCCTTGAAGTTCCGGAAGGCGGATTAAAGATTTTGCCGCAATTAGAAAGGCAATCAGCTCGTAATGCCCTATCAGCACGGCAATGGTGATTAAAAAACGCTCGCTTATCCCGATAACAGTGGATGCACGAGTCTGTTCTTCATCCAGCTCGGTTTCACTATCCAACACTCCGTTGATCGCTGTGCCCGTAAAGTAGATTCCACCAAAGACATTGATGATAAACAAAGCGCTGTATTTGAAGAACATTTGGGGCGGAATAAGGTTTAGCAGGTTCGTTAATAACTGATAATCGGCTACGCTTAACTGCGCTGCTGCCAGCATGATAGTTATCCCATGCAACAACTGGTCGCCTATAAACAGCAGCCACAAATGCCTGCCAAATAGGGGCCGAGCTAAGTGTTTGGCATAATCTACCACTCCATGCAAGATTGCCAGAATAAACAGCACCAGAATAACTTGGACAATTAAAACATCCACCAAACAGATCAGCATTACGCAAAAATATATACCGCAGTGTGTTGCCAACCCCTTAAAGCGGTGTTTGTGGTGGATAATCCACCTGTTTTGCAGCAGGAAATCACTTACAAAGAGGGCAAATATCAAGCGCCAGAGTAGCATAAACCCTCCTTGGATGCGTAACTTGATACAGGCTTTGGCAAACTGAAACGATTGTACTTGGCAATCAATATAGGTTGCATACGCAATAAGCAATCATTTAAGGTTGCATTATCGGCAAATACACACATCTTCTGTAGCCCTCTATTTACCTGTGACATTGGCGAAGTAGTCCATTGCTTGGCAGATCAGCTCCCATTTTGCACTTTTAAGCAGTTTATCCACATTCTGACGGCTTACTTGCAAAATGGCTGCAATCTGGCGCGAGCTACTATTAGTAAAGGCTAATGCTATGGCGTTTCGCTGTGTGTGCGACCAGCTTTGTTCAATTGCATCACAAAAAGCCAGCATGGTGTTCAGACTGTTCGTAACAGGAAGTTTATCGTGCACAACAGCGCTAAGCCTATTTTTGAAGCTGGGTTCTCCGAAGCTATTCAGCGCACTGCGGGAGTGATGATAGGCACTGCCATCCATTTGGTAACTGGTGTTAGCATGTATGCTTCTGCTGCCAAAGCCGATTCCTGCCCTGAAAGAAGGCATGGGTTTCAAGCTGCTAAGGGCAAGCCGATTTCGGAACATAATCAGGAAGTGGTAAAAAAACTGGGGAGCTTCGATGCTAAACTGAAATTCGTCCCCCTGAATAACGGAGAAAGAAAGATAATTTGCTTTTGCCTGCGGAATTGCCATACAGGTATCCTTGAATGCAAGCCGCAAATCTGCATCCAAAACCTGCCTATGCGCATCGGAATAGGTTCGTGAAGCTATGATATCACAGGTTAGAACGGCAATCATGCTCTGTCCTTTTTCGTTAATTTTTACGTGTGATGCAACTAAAATTGTTTGCAGATGGATGTCAAGATTTTTGGTGTGGGAGTTCCTGTGTGTGGGAGTTCCTGTGTGTGGGAGTTCCTGCGTGTGGGAGTTGCAACGTGACAACGAAATCTGCAAATTGTGCAGCGAAAACTGCAAACTGTCGCATCGTAGGACATCCTTGCTCATCCTTTCCAAGGCACATTTAGGTAGTTAGTGACAAGAAATCTGCAAATTAGATCACCGAAAATTGCAAATTCTGACACGAAAACTGCAACCGCGATGGAACAGGCATTGACCATTTTGAGACTAACACTCAAACAAGCTGTTTCGCATATGCAAAGTGTTTTGATTCTTACAAGATTTCCTTTTTCCTAACATCGCCAATATTCAAAGCTTGGCTCGTATGCACTCTACCTGCATCAGAGTTGATAAAGCAATTGACAATTAGCTCCTCTCAGCAAAGTTATACTCTGTGCTGATATTGCCGAATAAACAAAGGGAAAGATTAGCATGTGCCAGTTCATTAAGTACGAACCCAATTAATTATTATGGAGAGAAGCTTTTGTTCTACGGAGATTGAAATATGGAACATTATGACCAGATACTGGAGTACATTAGTTACTTTGAGCGTGAGAGCAATGAGTATGGCAAAGAGGTATTTACTCCAAACACCTTGGGGTGCTGGGTATATGAGAATGAGCTTGAATCATTTATGCGATGCATTAGTGAATCAGATTTGATGAGAGTAGATTATTTGAGCTTCTTCGATATATCAAATTATGTGAAGATTATTGAAGAAATCGAGTCGGCTGATTTTGAACTACTAAAAGCTATGTTTACATATTTCAATCGACAAGAACGATTTCAAGAAGGGTTATGGGCAGAGGCTGCCGAACGCGGAATCTTGCTGAGGCTGCTGAAACGTCTCAAAGCAATAGTTAGAGAGGAATCGAAAGAGGGGATAATGTGTCAGGGGTAAAACTGGGTTGGATTGATTTTTCCAAAGAACATCGTAATAAAGTAATCAGCGTAATGCATTTACTCACCGAGCCGGGAGCAATGGATGAGCTTGGAGTTGGTGTCGTGCGAGATGTATTCTCCAATATCTTTTTCCCAGGTACTTCAACTATCCAGACCCGAGCTAAGTACTTCCTAATTGTACCCTATCTTCTTTACGAACTTGAACGTCAGAAGGTTAGCAGTG
>JAVEUB010000143.1:0-7249 GCA_034005785.1 Cloacimonas sp. (SeqCode)
CCGATCTTTCTGGCTCGATCTGGTATTATGACGGGTCAAATTTACTATCTGTTGATTCATCCTGTTCTTTCACAATTGAAAGTATTAAAATGATAGATTTGAATAATGGTTGGGCTGTTGGTTCAAATGGCGTTATAAGATACGTTAAAAGAGGTGTAAAATGAAAAGTATATTATTGATTTGCCTGGCGTTGGTTTCAATGTTCCTGTTAATGTCTTGTGACGATATCTTAGGCCTCAAACCGCCTAAATTGGACTGGGTGAGGGCGGACTCTTTAGGAGTAAATCTACAGGCAATTGATATTTCAAATGACTTTTTTGGATTCGCGGTAGGCAACAAAACCTACTATTTTGATGGTTCACAATGGATACTTGAAAACGAAAACATTAGTGAAGATATAAAAGTTATATCCCCTACATGTGTCTATACTAATAATTACTATTTTAATGGAATAACATGGACTCCCATTCCTTATCAATATAGCGGATATTGTGTAACGGGAACAGATCCAAGCCATGTCTGGATAGGTGATGATTCTGGAATGATACACTTTTTTAATAGCTCGAGCTGGTCGACTATAGATTTAGATTATAGCAGTATTAAAGCAATTGATGCCTTGCAAAGCAATATTGTTTATGCCGTTGATGGTAGCGGAAAAGTGATTAAGTACAATGGAATAGGCTGGAGCCAAGTTTATCAAATACCAGAAGTTCAAAGTTATTACTATGTAACGGACATGAAGGTTGTAAGTAATGGAGATTTCTGGGTAACTCTTCTCTCTAACCCTGGCGATCAAGGATTAATATATCATTTTACAAATGATAGCTTTACCACCAAATGGAATATTGATGAAATGATTAATTGCGTAGATGCCTTGTCGTCCAATGAGGTATGGTTTGGTGGTTATTCTGGCTCGATCTGGTATTATGACGGGTCAAATACATTAAAAACGCAGACTACTGAGTCTATCCAGACAATATATGATATTATAATAAAGCAAGACTTCAAATATACTGTTGGTTCAAATGGGGTCATCTTAAAAAAGAGATAACAACTCGAGTACTTTGTTTATGCACTATTTCGACAAAAGACAACATCTGAATTAATGTAGATGTTAAGGTACTATGGTGAGAGATAAAATTACACTGGAGGATATATGAAACTTAAAAAAACCGCACTACTGTCGTTAATACTAATAGTATTAGCAATCATAGGGTACATAGGATACCAAAAGTTATTTGCACAGAGGTATAATTATTATCGCAATGTAACTGTTAATGGCCGTTATGAGATCACTGGCATTAATCCTTTAAAAGACAATGTAGGCAAGGTATCCACATGTTATCATTTCATTTACGATAAGAAACACCGTACCATTGAAGTAGAATCTCTATTAAACGGTAAACTCTCCAACAAATCCTTTTGGGGATTTGGTGTTGCCAAAGTTGTTATAGAATATTCCGATGAATTTATAAGATACATATATAAGGATATCTATAGCAATTCCACATCCAGTAATAAGAAAATTTTTTCGGTAAGAATTAAACTTAATAAGGACAAGAACCCTATAGGTTTATTCAACTATGACAAATCTAATAGATTAACCGAAGATAAGGATAGAGTGGTACAGTTTTTATGGACGCCAGATAAAGAAGGTAGACGGGTAACGAGTTTACGTCTTAAAGCAGATGGAGAAAGAATTACAGATAACAGTGGGCTATATGAGATAAGATGGAAATACGATAATAATGGCAACGATATAGAAAATGCACATTATGGCAAAGACGGGCAATTACTGGCAGATAGTACCGGAGTGTACCTAATTAAAAAATTATATGATAAAGCGGGAAATCAGATTGAATGGAGCTTTTGGGGACCCGATGGTCAACTGACTGAAAATGTAGATGGGATAGCTATTACAAAAGTGAAGTATTCTGCAGATGGATTACTTCTTGAATCTGCACTTTACGGAACAGACAATCAAAGAAAAGCAAAAACTGATAGTAAGGTCGCGATAATTAGATACGAATATGACAAATTCGGAAACCGCACAAAAATCAAGTATCTGGGAATAGATGAGCAACCAGTCCTTGATTCTGATGCTGAATGTGCAGTTCTGAGAATGGCATATGATACTAATGGTAACATAATTCAACGAGAGCTCTTCGGTATCGATGGCACAACCCGGTGTGCTACTTGGAAAAGTGTATCAATTACGCGTTACAAATATGATGATCACAGGAACACATTGGAAGCCAGTTTGTTTGATGTTAAGGATAAACCTACTTCCGACAACCATCGTGTTTCTAATTCAATTTATCGGTATAAGTATAATGGAATCGGTCAACTTGTTGAAACCACATTCTTCGACACAGACGGGAAAGCGACAATGTTTTATGATTTAGATTATATGTATTCAAAAGAGAAATTAGCTTACGATGATAGTAACCGAATAATTGAGAGAAGCTTCTATGATAGTGAAGATAATTTAACGAATGGTTGTCTGGAAGAGATAGCCATTATACAGTATAGATACAGAGAGTCGGGCTATCCAGGTGAAGAAGATGAAGAGCAGGTGAGGACTCTTGATTCAAATAAGGAAGTTGTATTTGATCATTGGACTGATTAAATGCTGAATATGGTTTATACTATAGCAATGGCCAGATTTCCGATAATCTGAAATGTGCTAAATGCACGGAAAAAAAACTACAAAGTGCTCAGTAAGGATAGAATGTCTTATGGGAAAAACTAAATTAATGTGCGTAAGGGTTGCTTATGTAATTCTGGTCTCCTTCTTATTGTTTTGTTTGTCCTCCTGTTATGTTCGAGCGAAAAGAGACATTAAAACTAAGTTAAATGATTATGAGAACCGAGTGGAATCTTTAGAGAAAAGGATTTTAAGCCTCATGCGTCACGGAACTGATCCTGAAGATAATCAGGAGTTTGTGGACAAATTCAACAGCCTATTGCCCGAAATTAGAGCTCTTGATACAGATATGTCTGAGTTTTATTATACATATCAAATATACTCATTGGATGATGATGCTCTTATTACTGATGAACAAGCTGATTTATTTACTGATATGATGTATCGTGTTCTCGATTTGTATGATCTTGTCGAAAGACATTGGGATGTGAGCTTCAAATCAATGCTCAGATAGATAAAATGAATTGCAATTGTATCAATCAATGGGAAGCATTTCAATATAATTACTATAGTACGAACTCAGTGTTCCAAACATAAAGGAGACATTATGGCACATTATAGTATAAATTATTCTTACAGGAAAAAAGGTTATAAGTTGAGTGGTGATACATCTGCTCATGCTAATGTAGAAGCCGAATCAGACGCTTCAGCTATGGCAATTATAAAAAGTAAACATCCAGATTGCGATGTCAAATTCAATCAAGTAAAAAAAATGAAGTGATATTGTCATGCTTCCCATGTTTGCATCATCTTTATCAAAATACTATCTGATTTAGTTCAAATTAAACATACTGCGGTGATTAAATGATAATTCACATTAGACATAAAGGTCAAAAAACATTCACAATGTTCAATGATGAACAGTCTATTAGGCTTAAACAGCTTGTACCAGATGAAGATGACATTACCGATATCTGCACAAAGTTCTTTGTTACTAAGAACCTCGTAATAGATGTGTCCAGATATTATGCGTTAATCAAAAATAGAAAGGTTAGAAGCTTAATATGTAACGAGGCTAAAGACTTCCCGTGTTCTCAATACTTCGATATAGATCCTTTTAAATCAAATGGAGCAATTGTCCTTATTCTTGAATCTCCTCACAAAGACGAGTATTGCTATTGCCATGATAAAATTCATCCAATCGCTCCAGCCCAAGGTAGTAGTGGCGAGAATATCGAACATTTTCTTAAGATTCATATTCAGTATGCTGTAAAAAATGACTTACTAAGCGATGGGTGCTATCCTATTATTATTGCCAATCCCATTCAATGGCAAACATCTCTGTGGCATTATCATAGAAAGGGGATAAAAAGTTCTGGTTACATTCGAAATGATGTATGGCTGGCACTATGGAACTGTGAAGGTGATTTAGTGAAAAACGATTTTGTTAAAAGATTGGATAGTTATCAACCGGTTCTTGTAATAAATGCATGTACAGGTAAGAGTAAAGACTATGAACATGATATCATAGTTAAAGCCTCATCTGATACGAAGGAAGCCAGCATCCCAATTCATTATCATGTTGAAAATATGATCAAGAGATTGAAAAGAAACTACAAAACTATCAGCATATATCATCCTGCTTCATTATTAAATTTCAAATCTACGAAATACAACCGCTTTTATTAATAATCACCTACAATAGTCGTTGTCCTACACTTCCAATGAAACGGCGGAAACGGAGTATGCTGCCCGGAGACACCTACCGGATTCATCTCTGAGTCGTATTCGATCTGATCGTCTTTGATCCAAGGTGCAAGAGCTTTGATGTATTCTCTGGCATCATCCAGACTGTTGGACTTGGTATCCAAAGCCATCAGATTATCCATCACTTCTACGGCATCGTTTAGAGGATAGACCTTGTCTTGGGCAGCCAGAGCCCTGCAGATGTCACTGGTGCGGTCATCCAAGATTACCACGAGTTTATAGTACTTGGCTTTGGCTTTCTTGTAGCCTTGCAGCCTTCCGAACTCCCTGATTCTGAGTGCAGTATGTTCTGCCAATCCCTGCCAGTAATGGGATGACTTCTCTGCGATATCACCGAACTGCTCCTTTAGGTTATCTGCCAACATCTCTTTGGTATATCCCTGCTCAATAGCCTTGGAAAGGGTGTCTGCGAAGTTCTGGCGGATATCGGCCTCGAAGTGATTCCCGATCCAGAACAATTGCTGTTTCTGGATGGTAGATGAGAGATGCTGATCCTCTATGCCCCAGAGCCCAATACTGGTCTTGGTCGGTGCTTGCACTTGCGTGTCCTTGAGCCCGAGCCGCATACAGCGGTCTATTATCGCTTTGGTGGGCTCATTGACCATGGCTGCGAAGTCATCTCCCAACTGGGTATTGATGATGCCCATAAGCTTATCTATTGAGCCCTGGTTGAGCTTCTCGGCACGTGGCATGTCACTCAGCATTTGAATGGCAAGCCTGGAAGCATCTCTGATCTCGGTTTTCCAGGCATTATTGAGGACCCGGTAGTATTCAAGCATGAGTTTGTCGTAGTAGTTCATTAGAAGGAGAACCTCCGGACTTTCACTCTGTTCCTGCCGATATCGTATTCTGAGAAACGCTCCAAGCATCCAGCCAGAGCATCACAGCCATCGATATAGCCATCAGGATAAGTGAGGAACTGGCTGATGAGAGTGGGAGTATCCTGTCCCTCCGGGAAGAGCACCTTGGCAGTTTCAATGATAGTTTCGGTTCTCTCGATACGGAGGTTCTTGTTGTCTTTGTTATCTATACGCTTGATTCTATGGCTCATGGGTGGCAGATGATTATCGGTTGCCCACCGATCGAAGTCTGCCAGGATACGTGCCTGACCGTAAGTGGTCTCACAGGCAGCTCTGGCTTTGACCCGGTAGATCTGATCCAACTCCTGATAGGCATCGTAATAGTATCTGAAGAACTTGGTGTTCTCAGTCTGACGTATCCAGACATGGATCACATAGAAGCGATTACCATCATAGCCTATGGAAATGACAGCCTTGTAGCAGCCCTTCTCTCCCCAGGCAGGATCGGCATAAAGCCAGACCCGCTTCATCTGGGATGGCTCTGGCAGGGCTCTATACTTGGTGAACCAGTGGTTCTTGAAGATGTTGCCTTCGATAACAGGCTTACCAAGCATCTCTCTCTGATATCCTGTAAAGCCGAACTTAGCTCTTAAGTTTGGTAGAGTGGCAGTAGGGTACTGTTCCTCCCAGATAGACTTGCCATGCGGGTCTTCGAGAGAGAAGCGCAAAATCGCTTTTTGGTGCGTTTTCAGGACTGATTGGGATGTTGTATCCAGATCAGGATTATCTGCCCGTATTTCGCTTAATATGAGCTCCTGAAACTGGCAGATGGCATAGTTGGGGTGTACCAGGTTACCGAGCCAGATGATCTTGCCACTGCCATCGGGTGCCAAGGCTCCGGCGAGCTCCTGAGAGATCTTCTCCATGCGTCTCTTGCCGATGGACTGGTTACCCATATTCTCTTCTTTATCGATATCATCACAGACGATCAGTCCAGGACGTTTGGCAGTCTTAGGATTAATCGTTCCTCTATGAGACTGCTTGATGCTTCTGGCTCTGATCCTGGCTTTATTCTTGAGATAGAAGTCCAGATCAAAGCTGTCCATTGGCTGTAGCTCCGGATAGTCCATCGTGAGCCGCTTATTGTTCTGCAGTTCGTGTAAGGTAAACGCTGTCCTCTCCTGTGCCAGATCACTGTCGGCAGCAGTGTGGATTATGTAGCGTTCACCTTTGATGATCATCCAGATAGGATAGACCACTCCCATGAGCACCGTTTTGCCCAGCCCACGAAAACCGGTAATGGCGATGATGCCTGAGCCCTTATCAGTTTCATCGAACATAGTCTCGTGCGCTGGGCAAAAAGGTAGTGGGAAAATATGGGGAAAGTAAGTATGACAGAAGAATGAAAAAGCATCCCAACCTAATCCGGTGGTGCGTCTTATCCGTTCTGCCTTAGCTTCAGGATTATCGTCTATAAAAGGCAAGACGGAGATCGTTTTGGATGCGATCTCCGTCAGAGCCTTGTTATGCCGCTGAATGAACTTCTTAGACATAACCGGGTAACCCCCCGACGCCCAGGGGGGCGGGCGTCGGGGACCCGGAGGTCGGAGGACTGACCATGTCGGGCTGTTGGCTTGGAGGGTTTGTAGGCAGGACTGTAGGCTTGGCAGGCCTTAGGTAGGATGCAGGAAGGCTAAGCATTTCTTAATCTCAGATATTCTGCCAGGTCATGCAGGATGGCCTGGAACTGCTTCAGCAAGGTCTCATGCCCTTTCTCGATCATGAAGTCGGTCACCTGATCCAGGAACTTGACGATGTAGTCGTTCAGTTCTTTGGAAGGCTGCCTATCCTTCTGATCCTGCTTCATCATGCTCACCAGGCTTTGGATGGCAGTATCGGCAGGGTTCTTGGCATATTCCCGGAGCGCTTGAATGAGTGCCTTCTTGCGGGCTATGGCGATCTCGTGGTCGAGTTGGTGTTCTTCTTTGAACATCTCGTCCCACTTACCACTCTTGATCCACTTGCGTACGGTGAT
>JAVEUB010000144.1:0-7218 GCA_034005785.1 Cloacimonas sp. (SeqCode)
GCAATAAAATCCATACCATCGATGCTTATCTGGCTATGCGTAGCTACAATATCGCCCAAGAGAACCTGCAACAGAGTGGTTTTTCCGCTGCCGCTGGGTCCCATAATTGCCATCATCGAGCCTTTCGGAAGGCGGAACGAGATGCCATTCAAGGCTTTATTGCCATCTTTAAAACGGTGCGAAACCTCCTGCACATACAGCTCATTTATTTGGATGGGGATTTCTATCAGCTCCCAACTGCGGTTGATTAGATAATTCGTATTGGCAATGCTGATGATATCCTGGTTCAGACAAAACTGCATTTCGCCAGTGATGGGCAAGCGATTCAGAAATATGTCCGTTACACCAATATTACCAAGCCATAACTGCTCGTCTTTTAGGTAAAAATGCAGTATTGCGCCAGCAGCATTATCCCCTTGCAGGAAATAACCTTGTTTGTCTTTACACAGGTAGTAATCTGCGTTTATCAGCAGCGTTTCATCATTGTGGTGTTCCTGGCACAAGATTTCAATTAGCTGCTGAGGCTGATTGGCATCTATCAATTCATCCAGGGCAAGCTCTTTGTTTAGCGCCAGCTTGCTCTTTACCTTGCTTTCAAGATAGAACTTACGCTTGCGATAGACAAGCTTGATATCGGCAGTATTATCACCCTGCCAGGGGATTTCTCTATCGTTTTGCCCCAGGTTATAAATCTTCCATAAATCCTTGTTGCGCAGGTGAATTTCTCCATTCGCACCAGGCAAAACCAGGATATTGTCTTCCAGCAAGCGGTAAAAACGTTTCGACTCCATTAGATGTTCGCGGTTTCCTGCAATGATGCGGCAGGATTCGTTATCGCTAAGGGTTTCAGGATAAAACAGCAGTAGCGACTCTATCATGATGAACAACAGACGGGTTTTGCCAGTTGTTCCCAAAAACCTATAATCTCCATTCACCGGTGCCCACAGCATGGAATTGCGCAAATAGCTTTTGTCCGTATCATGGAAGGCCAGGGGCAGGTCTATCACCTGCAGCTTATCCTCAAACAGATCGTAAATAGCATCCAAATTGCTTACATCCAGGCGGAGCAGATCTGTTAGCTCCACAATTTCCAGGCTGCCCAAAACATGGATTTTACCCCGATCGTGATAAGCCAGAGAGATAAGATTTAAGACAATCTTGGTTCTATCCGCCACGCCCAAATGAACACTAAGGAAGTTTGCTGCATCTCGCAGAGAGATTACCTGCTGCCTGGCTTGTTCAATCTTGTAAAGAGGAATATCGTTACCAAACATGCTGTGCAAAATGCGATCGATAAAGTTGATTTCTTCGCCATCAAGCCTGGCAGTTCTGGCCATATATAAGTACAGCGAAACCACTGCAGCAAGCAGTTTATCCTGGATATCGAGGTTGTCTTTGAGCTTGCGTTTGCTAAATAGATTCATAAATCACCTTTAAAGGCGGGAGGTTGGAAGGTTGGAAGGTTGGAAGGTTGGAAGGTCGTAGGGGCGCATTGCGTGCGCCCAAACCCCTTACACCTGTAACCTTCCCCCTGACACCTGACACCTGACACCTGTCACCTTCCCCCTGACACCTGACACCTGTCACCTGACACCTAAAAATCACAATCCTATCCCCACAATGGTAATATCATCGCGTTGCTCGTGGTAAGCAAACATCGTAGCAAGGCGTTCATTGATAGTAAACTCCTGAGATTCAAAGGGTTCAGAGGCCAACTGGCTAATCCAATTCAGCCATTCCACATGCCCCAAACGGATAGTTTTACCATATCTGGGCACTGGCTGATCGATGATACCATCGGTGTAAAGATAGATGCGCGCCTTAGCATCATACTCCAAAACATGATCGATAAAGGCAAGTTCCTTATGCCATTTAACTCCACCCAAACCGTATCTGTCACCGCGTATTTGCTGTAACGCTTGGCTTTGCAGGTTATAATGCAACAAATGTAAGCCAGCTCCACTAAACACCAGCTTGCCGGAAGCCTTGTCTATCCTTACTAAAGCTATCTCCAGCCCATCTTGCTGCGCGTGCTCCCTTTCCTGATGCAGCACTTTACCCATTTCCCGGTGAATTTCGGTTAACACTTCACTGGGTTTTTGCATGCCCCGATCGCGAATCAGATTGCTAAGCAGCGAGTTAACCGTCATGGAAAGCAGTGCTCCTGGCACCCCATGCCCTGTGCAATCTATCACCGCAAAGAAGATTTCTCCGCTTTCCAGCGTGTGCATCCAGTAAAAATCACCACCCACAATATCCCGCGGCTGCCAGATAACGAAGTTTTCCCTAAAAGCCTGCGCCAAATCTGCAGCTTGAGGCAAAATTGATTTCTGGATAAGCGCAGCATATTGGATGGATTCTTTAATGCGCTGCTGTTCTTCACGCAGTTCGCTGGTGCGGATAGCTATTGTGTTTTCCAGAGCTTCATTTCGGGCAGTTAGCTGCCTTGTCCGCAATCTGTAAAGATATCTACCTAAGTAAAGCAAAGCAAAACTATAGATCAAATATGCCCACCAAGTGCCATAGACAGGTGGCTTGATGATGATAAAAAGACTAACCGTTTTAGATTTCAAGCCAGTAGGAGAGGTGGCATTGATCTGAAACTCATAGTGGCCAGGGGGTAGCTTGGGGTATTCTATCTGAGGGCTGTAATCGCGCTGTTTCCAGTCCTTTTCGTAGCCAAGTAGCCTGTAGTTTAGCTTAATCCGTTCGGGAAACATCGAGTTCAAAATATCCACAGGAATAATGATGCTATTCTGTTTGTAGCTGAATTTATTCATTGTAAATGCTGCGAACTTTGTCCCATTAACGGTTAGCCAGGGTATCTGCAAAGTGGAGCCTTCTTCCTGTGGAGCAAAACTATATATACCCGAACGCGTAACCAAATAGTGTGTACTCGCCACTTCGTACATGTCCAAAAGGTCTTCCGGCAAACCATGCCGGCTGGTAAACACAAAGCTCTGCTGCGTGAGTAGGGAAAATCTGATTAGAGCATTTTCATAAACCAGCCATAGATCGTTATTATCACGGTTTACACTTTTCAGCTCACCATACTGCGGGTTATCCCCCGTAACAAGCTTATCCCAAACACCTTTATACCGATAATACAGCATCTTGTCAATCAGCGGAAAATAGCAATCGTAATCTATAAACAGCTCATAATTAGGGAGATAGTTACCACTAAGCGGTAACACAAAATCCCGGTTATCTGTTTTTAGTTCTTTATCCTGATAGTCACTTATCCGCAGTGCCTTACCTTCTTTTTGCTTTTCTACATAAACTATCTTAGTTTTGTCTATCCACTTGTCTTGCACCGTAAACGCTCTTACCCAGTTTGGTTTTTCGTAAACCTTATTGGTTTTACAATTATAAAGCAAAGCAGCAGTAAGGAATTTATCAGGTGGATTACCGCTTAGGACAACCTTATCAGGGGGTAAGGGAGGTTTTTCATAGGATATATCCGATCTGGCAAGCGCTCTAAACCCGTTTTCATTGCTTGTTATCAGGTATTCGCTGGAGGGGAGAAAAACCGTTTCTTCATCTACTAAGTTCAAGGTTAAGCTTTCGGGTAAATCATCCCTCACTATCCGCTGTGTATCCAGAATCTCGTTCCAAGGCTGGGTAATCGCCTTAACATTGCCTGCAATAGTAGAATCTGAACTTTGCAAAGAAAAGGTCAAATCCTTATTCAGGTAAAAAGCTGTTACATTAAAAGAGCTTACTTGTTGTAACTTGTCCAGACTTGATTGGCTAATAACCTTGCCAGTTGTAAGATTTATTCTTTCTTCCCTTAACTTATCGTCACCATGAATCAGAAGCTTCAGCACTGGTTGTTCATTGCTCGCATGCATTACCCTTAAAAAACCGCTTATTTGTAATTCCTTAATGCTTCCTGAGGAGTTTATCAGCAGTCGGGTTACATCTTTATCCCACTCAAATATTGATATAACAACACCCCATTTGGTATGAAGTATGGTAGGGATGCTATATTCATTAATTTTATCGTAGCTGTGTTGCTTTTCTACAACAGATGCAAGGCTAAGCAGGAGGATGCCCTCTTTACCTGCCACTAAGATACTGTTATTATTTACATTATAGTCCAATACCGAAAGGTATGGGGCATTATCCGCCACTTGCAGCGTCTGGCAGCTATTTGTTTCCACGTCAATCAGATATACACTATGCACGCCAGAGAGCTTAGGATCAGATCTGGTGTACACAATTTTGTTTCCTTCATACATTGGTTCGCAAGTTTCTCTCAAGGTAGCATACTCTCTCCCACTGTTTAGCTCTGGGGTGCTCACAGGGTTCATATAGCTTAAGCCCGGCACTATTTTCAATACCACTGTCTGCTGCGAATATTTTTCATTTACGAACAGCCAGTCGTTTTCAAAGGCTATTCGATAATTACGGTCTGAGCGGAAATTGGGGTAATAGTATCCCCTTATGGGGAGGGGAACATCCATGTAGAACTCTTTTATAAACAAAGTATCCGCTCTGCTATAGGTTAGCACTTTTCGGTGCTCTCCAAGATAGCTGCTGCAGGATAGGAGTTTACTATTTGGAAGTGTGTTCAGGCGAAAAGCCCCTTTTTTAAGATCCCAGAGAAAGCGGTGTTCGGTTCCCGCAAAAACTATAGAAACTTCAGATTGCGGATTAATCCTAAAGACAGGAGAAAATTCAAGCTGGTTTTGGAAAAATAGCTTATACCTCTCTGCCTGAGTAAGGCAGGGCAGTGTTTCAATGCCGGCAGCAGAATATCTGCTGATGCTAAAATCTTCCCCGGAGTTGCTTAAACCTTGCGAACCATCCTCAGTGCCGCCAAAGCTATCATAATGCATCTGATATAGCCGGTTGTGGTTATCTATACAAAAATCCTGTCGTTTGGATTTATAAGGTGAATAGAAACCATGTTTTGTTAAGATTACGATGTTATGTGTACCGTCCTCCTTATAATGCTTAATGGGAATTCGAGTATAAATCCATTTATCATAGTTCAAAACAGCATAGCCATTATTGCCCACCGCCAGTAGTTTACCGTTTATCTCCCGATATTCTCTTATTCTATCGTCCTTGGGAAAGGCATATTTCAGCAGTTTATAGCCATTCCAGCGGTAGAGGTAATGCTTACCGACAAGGTAGATGCGTTTTTCATTATCCTGAGTTAGAGAATAGCTAAGCAAAGAGTCCCTTTCGGTAGCAGGCAATTGTGCTAAAATATCCATAAAAGAGCTGCCGTTGAACCTGTGGATTTGGGTGTAATCAGTTGCTATCCACAGGTAGCCAAAGTTATCCACCTTACTTTCATAGCTACTACCTTTTGGTGCTCCGTCATCATAGCTGAAAAGGCGGTAGTTTTTGGCTTCACTCTGGATTTTCTGGTATTGTTTCAGAATATCCACTTGCGGGCTTTGTGCTGCTTGGGTGAAAGCCAGCAGCAGCAGAGAAAAGACAATAACTGCGCCTATAACACCTTTAGACATTGTTCATACTCCTTTGGGGTGATACCTGACACCTGACACCTGGCACCTGTAACCTTCCCCCTGACACCTGTCACCTGACACCTGTCACCTGACACCTAACACCTTATCAATTTCACCACTTCCTCAGGGCTTGTCTTGCTTTTATCATACCGAATCAGCAGTCCTTTTTCTTTGTCTTCTATCATTACTTCAGAAGTTTCAGAATCACTTACTAAGCCCTGCACTTCATAGGCCAGCATAAGCTTGCTAAATCCTTTCAGCTTAAGTCTTTTACCGTCTTTGCAGCGGATCTGATTTTTCACCAAGCCCCAGGTATCGTGTGAGATAAGTATCTGATCTTCATTGGCGGCTGTTTGCAAGCGGGACGCGAGATTTACGGCACTGCCGATTATTGTGTAGTCCAATCTTTCGCTACTACCAAAAGCACCTGCTGTTACAAAGCCCGTAGCGATGCCCATCCTGATATGCAAGGGATCGGAATAGCCAAGCTTAAACCATTGTTGCTGCATGTCATCCATCTTCTGCCGCATGGCAATAGCCATTTGCACACAGCGGTAAGCGTGATCAAAATCATCGGTAAAATCGGGATCACCAAAGAACACCATCACCGCATCGCCGATATATTTATCCAGCGTTCCGCCATAGATATTCACGATATTGGTCATTTCTTCCAGATAGGAATTCAGGATATTGGACAGCGCTTCGCCTTCCATATTGAGGCTATGTGCCGAGAAATTAACAATGTCGGAAAAGAAGATGGTAAGTTTCACCCGTTTAGTCTGGTTTATCTCCAGTTTTTCTTTGCCCGAGGTTATTTTTCGGTAAAGGGGCGGGGAAACAAGGCGAGATAGCCTTTCCAGCAGGTTATTAAGGCGTTTTTGGTCTCTATCGCTGAGGCGGGTTAATTTTGAAGTTTGTTTCAGCAAGGCAGCATAGGCATGTAACAATTCTGCATAGCGCGAGGCCTCGATGCAGCCATCTTCGCCAATTTCCTGCAGCAGATCCTTTGCTTCACATAGCAGTTCTGCTTCTTTCCAATAGATATCTTGGGAGCTTTGGTCCACAGGATATCCTAATCTTTCAGTTCAGTTATTGCGTAAGGGAAACTGGCGTCTTCTAACAGCATTTCGCAATTTTCCAGGCAGTCGATATCGCCTTCTGGATAGTACCAGGTTAGCTTAATCTGGTGCTCTGTTTCATGAAAATGCTGAAGTTTGGCAATGATATCGGTCATCATTTTGGTGCTGGAAGTGTTCTGATAATCCACCAGCACGTCTATAGTAAGGCTTTGCTGCGCCTTGGCGAAATAGCTTTCCAGCCGCTCTATCAGCGGTTGAAAAACCTCCATAGCGTTTTCGGGATATGAATCGCCCGCAATCCTAAGATATTTATCGCTATAATGCAATTCAATTTGCGGAGTATGCTTGGTTTGGGGCACAATATAATTATCCATTTAGTCCTCCACCTTAACGAATATTTTCAGCTCGAAGAAAAAAGCACCATCATCCAGCGGAGAGAAAGCGTATTCAATTGGCCTGTCCGACTTCCGTGCCATTTCATACAACCCCAATCCAGCGCTGCCATTAGCGCTGATGGAGCCTTGTTTTAGCTGTTGTTGATAGCTTTTGTTCAGTTCCTCGCGGCTAAGAGAATTGATAAGTTTCAGATTCGCTTCTATTGTTTTTGCTTCAGCAGCAGTTACAATGTTTCCCAAAAAGACCAAAAATAAATCGGC
>JAVEUB010000145.1:0-7195 GCA_034005785.1 Cloacimonas sp. (SeqCode)
GCAGGCAAATTTTGAAGTGGTGGAAACCGACCTGCTTACCCCTGCCAAACAGACGAAAGTGATGGTGTTTACCGGAGTGGTGGATAGCCTTAGCACTGGCCAGCTATACAATCTGGATCAATATCTGATGAAGGGTGGCAAGCTTGTAATCATGCAGGATAAGGTGTTTACCGATGGCCAAAGCATCACCGAAATTAACAGCAATATCTTCCCTTTGCTGGAGCATTATGGGCTGAAGATTGATCCGGACATTGCGATGGATATCTTCTGCGATTCCAGGCAAATGGGTGTGGATACCAGTATGTCCTTCCCCATCTATCCTGTGCTGCGTGGCACTAATCATCCTATTACCAAAAATATATCGGATATTGTGATGTATCTGGCTAATGGTTTGGGCGTGCTAAATCGACCGGAGATGAAATTTCAGACGATTCTGGCTACCTCTACTAGTAGTGCTGTGCTGCCAGGGCCAGATTATCTGCTTGATCCAGAACTGTTTCAGCATCCCGATCCCCAGATTTTTTCCCTGCCTCCCATTCCCCTGGGCGTGATTATGGAAGGCAGATTCGAAAGCTATTTTAAAGACAAACCTCAGTTCCAAATGCCAGGTTTCATCCCTGAAACCAAGAGCGGACAGATTGTGGCTTATGGAGATCGCGAGCTGTGGGTGGATTCGGATAAAAGCATCTATATGGATCGGCATTACATCGTGCTAAATGCTGTGGATTGGCTATTGGGCAGGAATTCCATGATCAGTATCCGCTCGCGCCATCTGCAAAGCAGCATTCTTGATATCCCTTACTATATGCACAAGCATGGACTGGTTTGGGGTGATCTGGGCAAACTGGAACGAAGGCTTAAAACCGGAATAAAGATAGTGAGCATTGTGCTGCCATCATTGTTACTTATTGCCATTGGAGGTTTTATGGCTCTACGCCGTAAACAGCTACAGGGAGAAATTAATGAAAAGAAATAGAATTATCCTTATTGTTATTTTGGTGATTCTGTGCGCTGCTTACATAGTTTTGCGTCTGAAACGCCCCGAAGAGCAACAAAAAGCTGTGTTCGAGCTTAACTTGAAGCAGATTAACACGATCGAAGTATTCGATATGGCCGATACGCTAAAAATGGCTAAGATTAAGGGCGTCTGGAGGCTTACAGACCCCGTGAATTGGAATGTGGACACCCTGCGAATTGCCTCACTGTTCAAGGATGTGCTAAGCGCTAAATACCCCAAAACCCCCATGGGCGAAGGGAAAGAATCGCTGAAACGATTCAAGATTACGGATGCTGAAGCCCTGCATCTTGTGGTTGGCGACGAGAAAAATACGGTGCATGTGCTGTTCAGCAATATGGGCAATCCCTACGATTATTTCCGTTATGCCGGCTCTGATAAGGTTTACCAGATAAAAAGCAAAGTGATGACAGCTTACTCCGCAGATCTTCAGCAATGGCGCTCGCCCATAATTGTGATGTATGCAGAGGATGAGCTGGAAAGCATTGAGGTGACTCACAAAAAAAATACCTACACGCTTACCCGCAAGAAATACGACTGGTATTTTAAGGATGCCAAAAATGATTTTAAGATTCCCCTGGCAAACTTGGCTATTATGAAAGTGGTGAACATTCTTGCCAATATGGATACCTATGTGTTTGTGGATGGAGGAGATAAAGAAACTCTGGATAAATTCAAGACCCCTGATTGTGTGGTAACCGTGCAGCTTACCGATAAGACGAGCCATGAGCTAAGCTTTGCCTATATGGACGACAAACAGTATCTGATGATGGTTGATAAAGACCCTTTGGTGCTGTTTATGGTTTCCACCGACACGGTGTTACGGTTTATGCGGCATGCTGATGTGTTTCGCACCGATGGTTATTAACTTGCCTTTTCGGAGTTACAGATGATAATAATTTCAAAGCTCAACGAGCTAAGCGAAAAGCTTTATGCGGAGCTACTTAAGCTTTGGGAACTTGCCGGGATATCCAATCCTGCCCGCAGCGATAGCTTTGCTGCTTTGAACAACAGCCTTGTCCACACAGGTTGCTTGCTGCTTGCCCAAGATGGTGAAAAGCTATTGGGAAGTGCTTGGTTAAGCCACGATTTTCGCAGGCTTTACATTCACCACATGGCGGTGTTGCCTGTTCATCAGAATAAGGGCTTAGGCACAATGCTGCTCACCGAAGCTCTGGCTATAGCCAAAGAGCTTGGTTATCAGGCAAAACTGGAAGTTCATCAGGATAATTCAGGGGCAAAACATCTTTACGAAAATTTTGGTTTTACCGAGCTTTCCGGTTACCTTAGTTATATAAAAAGAGATACTTAGACTCTAAAAAGGGGAATGTATGAAAAAAAGATTGTTAGTTGCCACCGGTGGCGGTGATTGCCCCGGGCTTAATGCTGTAATCAGGGCTATAGTTAAACGGGCGTCTATAGAACATAACTGGGAAATATTGGGCAGTATAGATGCGTTCAATGGTTTGCTACTGGATCCCATGCATCTGGTGGAACTTACCCCCGAAAAAGTGGCAGGTATTCACGTTCAGGGCGGCACAATTATCGGCACAACCAACAAGGGCGGTCCCTTTGCCTGGCCGGTGAAGAACAGGGATGGTAGCTGGACTACAGTAGATAGGTCACAAGATTTTATGGATCGGCTTAGTTACCAAAACATCGAAGCTGTGATCAATATCGGAGGTGATGGCTCGCAACGCATATCGCAGCAATTGTTTGAGCTTGGCTGTCCCATCATCGGAGTTCCCAAAACAATTGATAATGATCTTTCGGATACTGATTTCACTTTTGGTTTTCAAACGGCTGTGGATGTCGCCACCGACGCTGTGGATAAACTGGTGACAACCGCAGCAAGCCATCATCGCATCCTGATCTTGGAAGTGATGGGGCGTTATGCCGGTTGGATAGCTCTGCACGCTGCCATTGCAGGTGGCGCAGAAGTGTGCCTGATTCCAGAAATTCCCTATAGCATTGCAAAGGTTATGGAAGCAATTCAAGCGCGCATTGATAATGGACGAGGTTTTGCCAATATCGTTATTGCCGAAGGCGCAATGCCCCTTGCCGGAGAAATGATGTACAGCGAAAACGAAGAGCCTGGTGCGATGACCATGCGCTTGGGAGGTGCGGGATTAAGGCTATCCCAGGAACTTAAAGATGCGGGTTGTAGTATTGACATCAGGGAAACGATTTTGGGACATCTGCAACGGGGTGGCTCGCCCAATGCCTTCGATCGGATTCTGGCTTCGCAATTCGGCGTAAAAGCCTTCGAATTAGCCCTGGAGCAAAAGTGGGGACACATGGTAGCCTATCATCACCCCAATATTGTTGCCGTTTCCATCAAAGATGCTATTAAATCCTATAACCTTGTGGATACGGGTTCTGATCTGGTTAAAACCGCTCGTGGACTGGGGATTTCCTTAGGGGACTAAGCTTTATTTCTTGCTGCTTCCGGTAAGCCTGCTAACGATTTTGCTGAGGATAAAGCGTTGAAATTCTTGATAAGAGGTAATGCCGGACATAAGATCAATAAAACGTCTGGGGATGGTCTTGGTACGCGGGAATGTTTTCAGGAACAAACGCTCTGGATACTTGGGGAAAACAAGCCAGGAGAGCCGTTCAGCCAGTTTGATTTCCTTGCGGATTGGCTCACAGGATTTACTATACTGTTTCAGAGCGGATTCGGATGTAGTGTTACTTAGAACATTAATGATTGCTTTTGCAGCCAAATTTCCGCTCTGCATGGCATAGGCAATTCCTTCTCCGGTAAGAGGATCCACCCATCCTGCTGCATCTCCACAGAGTAAAACATTTCCCTTACCTGCCAGCCAATGCCGATTTCTGAACACCAAATGATGCCCCTTCAATGGCAGCTCCGGCATAAAGCCCAATCTATCCACCAAAAACGCCTTAAAGGCTGCAACGATGTCGGCATTCTTGTGCATAAGGCATCCCAATCCTACGGTTAGCTTGTCCCCTTTGGGAAAAATCCAGCCATAACCCCAGCGCACATAGCCAAAGTAAATTTCAGGCTCGGTGATACAATATGTGGTTTGGCAGAGGGGTACATCAATTTCCAGGCAGAAACTTGTTTGCTTAGAGCGAAAAGACTGTTTGTGCAACGTTTTTACAGAGATGCCATAAATGCCATCACAACCAACAATGTAATTGCTACTTAGCTGCCTGCCATCTGCTAAACTGACAATATACTGATCTTCATTTATGCTTGTTACTGCAATTCCGGTTATAACCTCAGCTCCAGCCTTCTGTGCCTTTTGCAACAGCATGGAATCGAACAGGGTTCTATCCGTTAAAGCCCAATCACGGTAATCTTGCACGCTGCTCATCAGTTGCGAGCGGTTAAAGAAACTTACACCTCTGCTGCGGGAAACTATTGCTGCGTTCCACACTCCACCAAAAATAGTTTCAAACAGCTTTTTACTGCGTAGCGAAAGCAATCCTCCGCATAGTTTCTGCCGCGGAAACATAGCTTTATCTACGATGCAGACCGATATTCCGGCTTTAGCCAGAGTAATGGCTGCTGCCGAACCGGCAGGCCCGCCACCAATTACAATTACTTCAAAATCCACTATTTTCTCTCTTTTCACGTTGTGTTTCTGTATTTTTTGAACTCGTAAACAACCCTAATTTATACTTGGCAGCGCTGTCAATGGAAATGTGAGAGCAGGCATTCCCCCATTTTTTGAGACTGTTCAATTATCCGAACCAAGTTATGCTGCTTTCTTTTCAGTAGTGGAGAATAAGTGGGCGAGGTTTTGCCAATCCACATTTACTCTACATAAGAGCCAGCTATAATGTTTTCAAAATCTTTAAAGAATCCCGCCAGGGATGGCAGTTCTTAGCGACGGGTTTCAACCCGGCGGTAAGAGGAAGTAAATTATAAAAAGCCCCATCGGGGCGACACTTGAGCTTGTTTAAATGCTTGTGTTTAAATCATCTGTCGCCCCGATGGGGCTAATACTTGTTTCATATTCGTGTACCGCCGGGTTGAAACCCGTCGCTAAGAACTGCCATCCCTTTTTGAGGGACTCTTCATGCGGAATATACTGATCTCTCCAAGTTAAGCCATCTGTCAATTTTCTAAAAGGGATTTGTTATTGAGCAGTTCGTCCACATTTTCACTATTTGTAACGGCTAAATTACTGAAAATAGTAACAATTCTATTGAACAGTCTCCATTTTTTTCCTTTATTTCCGTTCTATGATTGTCATTCCCGCGGAGGAGCTTGTGCGAAAAATGCAAAACCTTCTGTCATTCCCGCGGAGGCGGGAATCCAGCCCTAATGAATCCCGTTAGGGATGACACTATTAACATATTGCAATTTATACATATATCTGCTGTTCTTACAGAACTTATAAATGGGCTGGATACCCGCCTCCGCGGGTATGACAAAACGCTTTCACACAGCCTCGGAGGCGGGAATCCAGCCCTAATGAATCCCGTTAGGGATGACACAAATAAAGCATTGCAGTATAAGCATATATCTGCTGTTCTTACAGAACTTATAAATGGGCTGGATACCAGCCTCCGCGGGTATGACAAAACGCTTTCACACAGCCTCCGCAGGAATGACAGGAAAAAATGGGGGAATGCCAGCAGAAATAACACTTGACTCGATTAGCACGAACGTAGAAACTGCGCTGGAAAAGAATTAGCACACAAGAAAGAAGAGACTTAAAAGGATATATATGTTCATAGACTATGCAAAAATACGGGTAAAATCCGGTAATGGTGGCGATGGTGTGGTTAGTTTCCGCCGCGAGAAATTTATACCCAAGGGCGGACCTGATGGTGGTGATGGAGGCCGGGGCGGGGATATTGTAGCCATCGGCGATACCAATATTAACACGCTACTGGACTACCGCTACAGTAAAAGCTACAAAGCCGTAACCGGTAAATGTGGTGCTGGCGGAAACAAAACCGGACATTCTGGAGCAGATTGTGTGCTGCGTTTACCGCTTGGCACAGAGGTGTTTGTAATCGAAGAAGGTGGCAAACGCAAGCTGGTAGATATCACTGTTGCGGGTGAGGAAGTTGTGCTTTCCAATGGCGGACATGGCGGAAAAGGCAATAGCAATTTCGCCACGCCTACCAATCAGGCTCCGCGCCATGCCACTCCGGGTGGCCACACGCATGAAATGGAACTGGAGCTTGTTCTTAAGCTGATGGCCGATGTAGGTTTAGTAGGCTTTCCCAATGCAGGTAAATCCACATTGTTAAGCGTTCTATCCTCGGCTCGTCCCAAAATAGCGGATTACGAATTCACTACGCTGGAGCCAATGTTGGGCGTGGTGCGAGTGGGTGATTACAAAAGCTTTGTGATGGCTGATATCCCAGGGATCATAGAAGGTGCGCACATGGGTAAGGGTTTGGGACATCAATTCTTAAGGCATATTCAGCGCACCAGCATCCTGCTGTTTCTGATCGATGTTGCAGCAGAAGACCCAGTGGAAGCATACCGTGTGTTAAAAACGGAATTGTATGAATACGATTCGTTTATGGATAAAAAACCGCACCTCATCGTGATCAGCAAAACAGACACACTTTCCGAAGACGAGCTTAAACCCCGGTTGAAGGTTATCGCCAAGGATTTCAAGAAACATTTTAAGGAAGAAATTCTGGGCATTTCGTCTGTGAGCCAAAACAAACTGGAAGAGCTTAAATACCTTATCTTTAAAACACTTCAGCAATAGAGATGAATGCCGTCAAACTGAAAGCCTGGCTGTGTTTGAAGAGTGCCCCGGAACTGAGCCTGCGAGCCAGTTTGGAGCTGCTGAAGCGCTATCCTGACCCTTGCGAATTTGTGGGGCAGCCCGAGCATGAGATTTACGTGAGCGGGAGCCTCAAAACTGCCACTGCAGATTATCTTAGCCAGGCAACGTTGCCTCCAAGCACTGCACACGCCCTGGGTCTGATGAACCACCATCAGATTAAATATCTTTGCTACAGCGATGCAGATTATCCCCCCACTTTAAAAGCTATTGTTGATCCACCGTTAATCCTTTATTATCGAGGCGATTTGCTTAGTTCGCTGCTTAGTATCTGCTTGGGAGTGGTGGGAACCCGCAAACCAAGCGCTTATGGAAACGAAATGTGCCGTAAACTGTTGCTGCCAATATGTGAGAGGGGAGTAACCATCGTTAGTGGCTTGGCTTCCGGAGA
>JAVEUB010000146.1:0-7162 GCA_034005785.1 Cloacimonas sp. (SeqCode)
TCACTCTCGGAGGTCGGGGTTTCAGTTCATCCAACCTCTGCATACCGTTAGGATTGAGATAGTCTCGAAGCCCGGTCAGTGCTCTTAGCTCAAGGTTAGCCTTGAATGCGTCAATTTCGCTCCCTGTGAGCAATTCGGTGGCAGACTGGTCTAATCCTATGGTCTTGACTATTCCCTCGCCCAGGGTCTTCAGATTGAGAAACTCGCCTGTACTGTGCAGCATCAGGAAACAGAACCCAAAACGAAAAGAGATCAGGAATGGCTCTTCCTCTGGCAGATCATCCTGGATAGCCCGGGTATAGTGTTCAGGTAGTACCAAAGATCGAACCGTCTCCAGAACCAGAGTCCGATGTTCTTTGAAGATGCCGTTATCACCCATCTCTTTGGGAAGATTGAGTATAGAGAGCATAGCATCAGTCTCGACCGGGATCGGTATCACTTACCTTTCCTCATCAGTTCAGATAGTTCAATCGCCCGGCGACCAACCTGCTTTGCCCACTTGGAAGCAAGCATGCCATTGGCAGCTCGTTCCCAGTCTCCGGCAGCGATAAAAGCCAAGGTGTTGTTGAAGCCAAGCATCCCACCTATACCCAAGTTGAAACACATGTTGAGCAGCACAGACTTGCGGACTTCATCCAAGGGATTGTATATCTCAGGAATCTCATCTAAAAGCTGATTCTCGCAGTTCTGGATATCATTTTCCAATAGCAAATATGCTTCTGTCTGTGATATACCACAATCATCAAGATTACGGCCATAACCGATAGTCAGTTTGTCTGCCGTACAGCGGTATGGCTTCAGCCGCACACCTTCGTGTCTGACCAGTTGTTCTTTGATGCGTTCCAGTAGCTTGGCTTCCATCGTATCTCCTTGCGAGTAGTATTGGATACTCTATCTGGAGCAAGGAAGCCACTCCCCTGTATTAACACAAATACGGATGCATAAGGATGCGACAGAATTTGTGATTGACAAAATAATCAATGTGTCAAAATGGTATAATGAGTGAAATTGAAAAATTAGACAATGTGATAAAATGTGCTTTTATCATTTATAAGGCAATGCAAGAAGTTGATAAATATCACCGATGCCGGGATAGATAGAATCTAAGGAGTTGTGATGATTGTTGTTGAATTGAAGCAAACAAATGACATCGAACCTTGCCAAATTGCTGAAGTATCAGTAGAAAAAGAGAACTCAAGACAGGATTCAACAAATTTGGATGAGTCGGTAGGTGATGATTCAGTAGATTCTCCACAGTTGGAAGGACAAGTACTACACGAGCTTATCACAATTCGTGAATTGTTAGAGGGACAGCTATTAAAGTACATTTCACGAGACAAGGCCTTTGAAAAACTTTATGAAGAATTGGACTATTTAAAGCGTAATAGGGCTTTTGAGGATAATCGTTCCATGTTCATTGATATTGCTCTTCTTATTGATCGTGTATCGACAGCATCGAAAGAATCATCAGAACATTGTAGATGTGTGCTAATATCTATTCAAGAGGAATTATTAGAAATATTAGACCGTCGGGATATTGAAGTTATGAATGAGGGGTCTAACGTATTTGATCCCCGTTACCAAAAAGCTATTAGAACTGAAGAAGTTGATGATGAAAGCCTTAATAACAGGATAGTTAGAGTATTGCGACCGGGGTATATGTTTCGTGATATAGTCCTGAGACCCCAAGAAGTTGTCCTTGGACGCTTTTTCCTTGCATGATTGTTTGGTTGATTCATTTATAAAAATAATTATTACCGCATAAGGAGTTGTTATGTCAACAGTAATCGGCACTGTCAAATCTGGGAGTAAAAAGAGTTATGAGGTCAAATGGGATGAATCAAGCAAAGATGTTTATGTGTCCTATGCTGGCTGGACTAGAGTGGGATCTGCTTCATCTGCAGGTGATGCTATGAGAAAGGCAGAAGCATGGCTTTACAACAAGTAAATTGGAGGAGATAATGCTTAATAGAACTATTGTTGGTATCGATCTTGGTACAACTTATTCTTCAATAGCATACATTAACCAACACGGAAAGCCTGAGATTATTACCAACCGAGAAGGAGAAAGAATTATGCCTTCTGTTGTATTGTTTGATGGTGATTCGCCAATTGTTGGGACTATTGCAAAGAATTCTGGTTCTGCAAGCCCCTTAAACATCTGTCAATTTGTAAAAAGACATATGGGGGAGAAAGACTGGAAATTTACAGATGACAATGACAAAGAATACACCCCAGAGGAAGTATCGGCTCTGATACTAAAAAGACTGAAAGATGATGCACAAACATCTTTAGGTTTTGAGATTAATGACGCAGTTATTACTGTCCCTGCATATTTTAACGATGCTCAGCGTAAATCTACCCAAGATGCAGGCAAGATAGCTGGACTTAATGTGCTCCGTATCATAAATGAACCCACTGCAGCTGCACTAGCCTATGGGATTGATCAAAGTATTGAGCAAACTATCTTGGTATACGATCTAGGTGGAGGAACATTTGATGTAACAATAATGCGTATTACTGGCGAAGAGATCGAAGTTATTGCTACGGGTGGAGACAAAAACCTCGGTGGTTATGATTGGGATAATAGGATTATGGTTTACTTGAATGAACAATTTCAAAATGAAGGTGGATCAGACTTATTTGAAGACCTTTCATTGCAACATGATCTTCGAGACAAAGCTGAAATAGCTAAGAAGACCCTTTCTTCAAGAGATAGTGCAAAAGTGTTTTTATCCGCCGCTGGTAAAAACGTTTCAGTAAACATCACACGTGAACAATTTGAAGAGGTAACCCGAGATCTTCTTAACAGAACAGAATCCTTGATGGAAATTACTCTTGAAGATGCCAATCTAACATGGACTGACATTGATAAAGTACTACTTGTGGGTGGTTCAACTAGAATGAAATGTGTGCCACTTCTTCTTGAAAGAGTCTCAGGAAAAAAACCATCCTCAGAACTACACCCAGATGAGATCGTTTCAATCGGAGCTGCATTACTTGGCGGAATTATTCAAAAGAAGGAAAATAAAGGCGACATTACACATTTAGATGGTTTGCCATCCATGAAGATAACGGATGTAAACTCCCATAGTTTGGGAATTGTTGCGGTAGATATGCAAACAGGGAAGCTATTTAACTCAATTGTTATGCCAAAAGACACAACAATTCCATCTAAGGCAAGCAGTTTGTTCTCGACTGTTCAAGATAATCAAAGTGTAATAGAGGTTGAAGTAACAGAGGGCGAAGAAATGGATTTAGATTTTGTCCATAAAATTGGATCGGGTACGATAACAATACCACCCTATCCGAAAGGCTCTCCAGTTGAAGTTATTTTTCAATACGATAATGATGGAATGATCCATGTTTTTGTTATAGATAAGATTACTAATAAGCAAATTGGAGAATTGCACATTCAAAGGCAAGCCAATTTAACTAACAGTCAATTAGAAAATATGAAAAAAAACATCGCATCTATAGAGGTGCAATAAAAAAGGAGAATAATCATGGTAAACTACTACGACTTACTAGGAGTTAGTGAAAAAGCCACTGAAGACGAAATTAGGGTAAGCATCAAAGAAAGGAAACGTATCTGGACTCAGAGGCAGAACGCTCCAAAAATTGAACAGCAACAGGAAGCTACAAATAACATTCGAATGATTCCTGATATTGAAGCGAATCTTCTGAATCCTCAGAAAAGAGCAGCTTATGATAAACAGTTAATATCTGCTCCCAAAGCTGACTACAAATTCGACGATAAGCAGACAGATGTTAGTGAGCTAATTCAAGAGTGCTGGAGACTTCTTTCTGTTGGGAATGTCCCTGACGCGATGATGTCTGCTACCAGGGCTGTTGAGTTACAGGGAAATAATCCAGATGCTGTTGCTCTTCTCGGTTATTGCAAGGCTCAGTGGGGCGAAATTCAAGATGCAGTGCATGATTATAAAAAAGCAATTAGCCTACGACCAAACGACCCATCTTTCTATTTCGATCTTGGGGGTATTTATGAACAAAACGAACAGTGGAAAGATGCTATGCAACAATATCAAAGGGCATGCCAGATTGATCCCAAAGAGCCTGTTTACCGTGCAGCCATGGGTAGTGTTTACATTAAAAATGAAATGTATAGGGAAGGTATAGAACTGTTAGAACGGTGTATTACCGAAGCTCCAAACAATGAAGGATTTAAATATTTGCTTGCCACTGCTTATTCTGAGAGCACATATCAGAACTGGACTTTCGTGGAAAGTATGGGGCAGTATTTAACAACTAAAATTGAGCACGTAAACGAGGCTGAACATTATATCCAAAAAGCAAGAGCTCTCAACGTCAAGGATAGCTATTTGGATGGAAGGATAGCCAGTATTCAAGGTGCTATTGATGACTCATTGAAGAGAAGATTCCACGGGAATAAAATTGCTGTTGGAGCGGCCATTGCTTTTGGTATTTATGGTTTATCCAGTGATAATGTTGGGCTTGGCATATATTTTATAGTATTTGGCATCCTGTATGCAATTTCCTGCATGACAATGCAATACAAACTCAATAAAAGGGTTATCGAGAAGGGCGGTGAAACATCAACTGGAATGCTTTTTTCTGGTTTTGATGAAGGGCTGGGAGCAGGATGCTTCGGTATGATACTAGGTTTAGTAGCAGTTCTAATAATAATCCCCATAATGACTCTTTGGAATTTCGTAAAAAACTACGCAATGAAATAAGGTCTATCTGTGGAGTCATTAATCGTTGCCATAGGATTGCTGGTTGCGGGGTTGATTATAGTATTCAAAATACTGATACCTGCATCTATCCGCAAAGCAATCCTATCGGCTTTTTTTAATACATTGTTTAGAAAAATCTTTATTAGATCAGATAGGGGGAAAAATAGGCGTTTTCGTTAGGCAAACGCATTTGATTAGGCAAGCGAGTATGAGATTGTTATCCATAAAGTGATAATAAGTCTATTGATTTTTTATGTATCAATCTCATTTGAGAAAATGATAACTGATTTATTGGAGCGTTAGGAGATATTATGACGAATGAACAACACGGAAAGTGCCATGCAATTATCCATACTGCTGCAGCTGCTGCCGGCACAGCAAATTTATCTATAATCCCAGGAGTCGGCATAACAGGTGATATGGTGGCAATGACAACTATGACTATGGGACTTGCTGCAGTTTTTGGCGGTAGCATAAAATATGATAAGGCGAAAGATATTGTAATCGGAGAACTAAAAAAGGTAACTCCACAAAAAAGTTCGGTTAAATTGCTTTCAAAGTTTGTTCCGGGCGTGAAAGCTGCTGTTAGTGTTGGAACAGTAGAAACTACTGGATGGGAGCTTGCAAAGCGTTTTGAAAAGGAATTTGCTTAATAGTATTTAGATATTTTTTTAGATATGATTGATCTTCTGAGTGAACCTGTCTGAAACGCTACAATGCTGGAGCAACTAAGCGTCTAAAATTGTTAACAATATTGGCTTTCGTTGGGGTAGCATCTTCTCATAAGAACTTGCACTGCAAGCAAGGCAGGTCATGTAGGGAAAGTCCAGATATCTAATCTGGCTTCCAGACGATGGACAAATAGCAAGCCGGTTTCCATGACTTGTTGATTAACCGAACAGCCGTGAAACCCGAACGTAAACTAATGTACATCTGAACAATCATTTTTCTTGACCTGAGATGAGCAGCATAATGTATATGACAAATTGAGAAATCAAGCTGACTATGATTATGCATGTGACTATCTCTAAAAGGAATAGATACTATGGCGGAAGCAATATTCAAACAGTACCTTGCCAATCTGCAAGCCACACTGAACCAGGGTGATGCCCGGGAAGAGAGCTTTTATGAGCATATCAAAACTCTCCTCCTGCAATATGTCCAGATTACGAACAAGAAAAAGCCGGACATCACTATTCTACCCAAAGCAACCGAAGCCGGTAATCCAGACTTTCGGGTGTGGGACGGCAAGAACCACATAACTGGATACATAGAAGCCAAAGCCCCCAGTGTGTTTAACCTTGACCAGATAGAAACGTCCGACCAGTTGAAACGTTATCTGAAAGTCTTTCCCAATCTCATTCTGACCAATTTCTATGAGTTCAGGCTATATCAACATGGACTTATGATTTGCACTGCCATTATAGGCAGGGCTTCCAATGCTTTTGCTTTGCACAAAGCTCCTCCTCTGGAGCAAGCAGAGCAGTTTAGCTACCTTTTAGAAAGGTACTTTGCTTTTTCACTGCCTGCCATAGATAACCCAAAAGCACTTGCCAAAGAGCTTGCCAAGCGCACCCGCTTCCTGCGTGATGAGATTATCGCTATCGAACTGGCAGAGGAAGAGAGACATGGCAAGAAAGTACTGTTGGGCTTCTATGATTCTTTCAAACGTCTGCTGATCAATAAACTGACCCATGAGCAATTTGCCGACCTGTATGCCCAAACACTCACCTATGGTATCTTTGCTGCCCGCACCAAATCTGAAGGTGATTTCAATCGTGAGTTGATTTACAAATACATCCCCAATACTCTCGGAGTGCTGAAAAGCATCTTTAAGTTCATCTCTTATGACGAACCACCCAAAGCACTCGAGGTTTTGATAGATGACATTGCGGAAATCCTCTGTGTGACTGATATCAAAAAGATACTACATGTCTATTACAAAGAAGGCAAAGGCAGTGACCCCATCATTCATTTCTATGAGACATTCCTCTCTGAATACGACCCAAATCTCAGGGAAAAGCGGGGAGTATATTACACTCCTGAACCTGTCGTACGCTACATAGTCAAATCCATCCATAACATCCTCAAATCTCATTTCAATCTCAAAGACGGATTGGCAGACTCTGCTGTTACCTTACTGGACCCCGCTGCAGGCACACTTACCTTTCCTGCAGAAGCCATCAAGCTGGCAGTGCAAGAATATACAAGCAAGTATGGCTCTGGCAGCATCAAACAAATGATCAAGAATCACATCCTACCGCATTTTTATGCTCTTGAGTTAATGATGGCTCCTTACACCGTAGGTCATCTGAAAATAAGCTATCTGCTGGATGAACTGGGTTATCAACTTGCCGATGATGAGCGCTTCAAGCTATATCTAACGAACACCCTTGAAAAGGATTTGCCTGCCCAAATAGAGACTCCATTTACTCATGAGATTA
>JAVEUB010000147.1:0-7131 GCA_034005785.1 Cloacimonas sp. (SeqCode)
ACTCAGCTTTTACATCTTGCTTAAGTTCATCTATGCTAATTTTTTGTTTGGATAACTCTATTACTTCCTCAAACTCTTCATCAATTATAGGTATGTAAGCTTTCGTTTTAATCATTCGCGAGCTATCTATTTCAATTACTATTTCAATCTCACTTCCCGCAGGAACAGTCCTCTTAATGTTTGAGGCCGATATCTCCAGATATCCTATTAACCTATTCCTGCTTGCTCTTTTTAGGTTTTCTCCTTCCACTACAGGGATTCTAATAGAATCACTCTCTTGGTTGGGGCGAATGTCATGAATAGTCTTATGAATTTGTTTTTTCCTTGAAGGTAGAGATATTCCCTTTTCAAAGAAGAGATCTGTTTCGTTATTAGCCATAGCCACACCAATTGAATGGATTAAAGGTGGAGCATCTATTGTCATACCTATAGTGTAAGATACGCTATCAGGTTTTGTTATCTGCACTGTTCCTTTTAAATCGGTTAGCTCGATTTTAAACACATTGGTCTTGCCTTTTTCTGCCCAAAGTGTAGTTACAAAACCACTTTCGGAGTTTATTCTAATTTTCCCACTACGCCATTCCGGACGAGATACCGTGTTTATAAATTCGATTGAGTAATCTTTTAGGCTTGCCTCTTTATTTCCAATTACTTTTCCTCCCAACAATGGCTCCATATCCGTTCCCACAGAATTATAGTCCAATTCTAACATGTACTCATTAGCTTCTAGATTGTTTCTGTCATCAGTCATGGGCTTGATTTGTTGGGTACCTGCAAAAATAGCTGCGCCCTCTGCCACAACTGTCAATGGGTAATGGCTTGATTCCAAAGGTATTCCCAGCCCTCTTTCGGGGTCAGAGAGTAACTCTCGAAGAACCGGAATTAGCGTAGTGCCACCCACAAGGAGTACTTTTTCGATATCTCCAGTTTTCAATCTTTTATCTGCAATCACTTTCTTGCAAATGTTGATTGATCGGGAGACAAATGGCTGTGCAATTCTTTCGAGGTCAGACTTAGATAGCTCAAGTGAAAGTTCATAAATTGCATTTTTCTCATCTTTGAATTCAACATTTACCTCAACGTCTTCTTCTCGAGAAAGGCGTATCTTGGCATTTTCTGCTGCTGCTTTCAATTTTGCAAAAGCAACTCTCCATTTTACATTACCATGATAAAACTTTTCGAGAGAATATTTTTTTACCAATGCCGGTACAAATATCCCATTTACAATTTCCCAATCGATTAATTTCCCGCCTAAGTGATTATCTCCGCCGTGGTTAATAACTTCTATGATTCCGTCTCTTACTTGGATTATAGCTGCATCAAATGTACCTCCTCCGAAATCATATACCAACCAAAACACTCTATCACTTGTACTTTGATAGCCATATGCCATCGCCGCTGCGATTGGTTCCATCAATAATGGACAAGTAGTAAAGCCCGCCATTTCTGCTGCTGCTTGAGTCGCTTTACACTGAGGAAGTTCGAATCCTGCCGGCACAGTTATCACCGCTGAAGTAAGATCTTCCCCTGTTTGCAGCTTAACATCTGCCTTGAGAGATTTTAAGATTTCCGCTGATAGCTCTATAGGGGTCATAGTTTTTTTACTTCTTGAAAAAGCAAATTCTACGTCCGAACTTCCCATCTGAAGCTTAAACTCGCTATACGCATTTTCAGGGTCATTTTCCAATTGTTCTTTTGCGCGCCTACCAACTTGAATTCGCTCTTTATTATCCATGTAAACAGCAGAAGGTGTGAATTCAAATCCCTCATTATTTTTAAAAATCTGAACTTCAATTCCTTTCAACTTTGCAATTGTGCTGTTAGTAGTTCCAAGGTCAATTCCGTAATCAATTGTGTTACTCGACATGTTAATACCTCTGCATATAATTTTTAGTTATCATGGTTATTCAGGTGTTCCAACAATTACTTCCCCCATCTGAATGCGCTTTCCCTTCAGATAGACAGTGGGCTTAATCGTCTCAATTATCAGCTCTCGCGATATTCCCTTAGTTGGCTGAAAGGCTAGCACCGATATTGACATTCCTGGGTCGTAATATTCGTTGATGTGATCCATTATCTCTATACCTGCTTCGTTCAGGGTTTCCCAAGTAGATTCCAGATGCCGGTAAATACGTCTCATTTCTTCAAGCGGGTGTGCTGTTCCTGGCTCGAGCATCCTTTGTTTCAACCGGCATAATCCAGTAGCTACTTCAGCAAAAAACTGTGTTTCATCTACATCTATAGTATTCAGCAAATTGGGGTTTGGTTTTTGATAATCTCTGATACTTTCATTGATATCATCCAGTTTGGGCATCAACTTCTGTGAATAATCGAGAGGTGGTAGGAACCTAAACTCTTTGGGGAACTTAAGCTGTCTCAATTTAGCACTAAATGACATTTATCATCCCTTTAATCGCTTCTACGGCTATCATTAAAAAGTATCTTTGATAGTTTTATATGTATTGCTTTCTGAAGATATATGGGCTTGTAAATCATCGTTTTTATCTGGATCAAGATTTACAATATAGAAATTGCTAAGATCTTCTTGGTAGTTTCCATTCCCTAATATAACCCGATAAGCCAACCTCGACCAATCACTGCTAATACGGACGCCGTTTGTTTCCAAATGAATTAAACGGATTTTTTCGTTAGTTGCAATTCGATGCATGTAAAGTGATGACATATCAGAGTTTTCATCTTTTTGCAAATACATAATATACCCTGGCTTTGATTCTAACAATGCCAGATTAATATTGCTCAGAATCAGAGTATCTCTTTTTCTGCTGGAGAATTCTTTAATATATATGTCATATTTGCTTTCATCCTTACTAATTTTTTTTGCATATATGATGCTATTAGCGTCATAGAATTTTATGTAGTCATACTCTCCTTGGAACGATTCCGATAATATTTCCGACTTATTGGGTTTTAAATAATCATCATTAAAAGAAAGTATGTGATACTTATACGGTGCATTATAGTCCGTGTAACCTTTGCTTCCTATTGGTTGCTTCGAGATTATGAAAGAATTACTTATCTTTGCTCTATCGTAGATCCATTCTCCTTCATCTGTTGTAAACACTTGCTTCAATTTGTTTTTTGATGAATAATATATATCTCCTTCTGATTTTGCTGTTTGAATCAGTACATCATCTTTTACAACAAGTGGATATGTATCATATATATCAAGTTTTTTATTTAGGTATTTGAATCCATTGTCTTCTTTCCAATCCCAACCTACAACTCTTCCCGTTGAATCTGTGGCATAAGACTGGTTGTTTAATTGTACGATATCTATGTATGCCTGGTCTTTTAGATAGAATAACCTCTTTAGTTCACCGTTTTTCAAATCCAATGAGTATAAATCCCAAAAGTTGCTTATCTCTTTATCTCCATCATACAGATATCCTCTATCGCAAAATAAGCTTATGAGCATTTTCTTGCCATCCGGAGTTAAAGCATAGTCGTAACATACTTTGGATAATCCTTCTATCAATATTGGTTTAAGTGTGTATTGCATCGTTTGTAACCGTTCAAAATACTCGTCCAAGGGATTATCAGTTGTCTTTGTTGATGATGCAGAAGACACAGTATAAGTGTTTAATTGAACATATCTCCACCAATCAGGAGTGTTATTTATCCTGGAATCCTCCATTTTAGTAAAAAACACCTTAATTCTATTACCAATAGAGGCTTGCGCAAACTTAACGAGTATATCCTTGGCAATATTTACATTGTGGCTCTCTCCATATTTGGCAATATGCTTAATATAGCTTATTTCTGATTTCACCGCACTACCAGACATCCAATCAGGAACATTCGCATTTAGTATCTGCTGTGCACTGCCGATAAACTGTTCATCCTTATGGATTAGGCAAACTCTTACCAATAATTCCGGTTTAGATATATCGCGGGAACTGGAAACCTGGGTTAGGAATATCTGGCTTAGTATTTTCTGAATTTCGGTTAATTGCTGTTTGTCGTCAGTATAACAGGCTTCAAGCAATAGCATAAATGATTCTTCTGAGAAAGATGCTATAATGGTTTGGGAAGCTAAATTTCTTATCTCAGATTCAGGGTCTGCTAAAGAAATGATTAGCAACTTTAGCAACTCCGATTCGTCTTTTGAATTACGTATTGCCCATTCAAGAGAAGACTTTCGGATAGATTTATCCCAGTGTTGCAAGAGATACGCAAGATAAAGATATCTTTCCTCATGGGGTAATATACTATCGTTATTGAACATTAAAGCATAGAATATCTCACTCACACTCGTATCTTTACTTAGTGAATAGATTATCCTGATCGCTTTCTCCCTAATTCTGGCTGCCGTCAAGATAATTGTATGGATTAGATTGTTTTTCAACTCGCTATCAATACCATCTGCTAATGAAATGATGTTTCTTAGCGAACCGGAAGTAAACTGAATGTCTGTGGGATTACTGGATTTAACCACTCTTATTACCATTTCATTGATGCCGGAAGATAATCTATTGATATGCTCTTTCTGGTTTATATTGGAATATCCGATCAGATTGAAAAGCTCGAAAACCCTATCATAATCACTTCCAACCAGAACGCTTTCAATAGCTTTTACTCTGATTTCTTCCGTGATCTTTTCTGGGCTTGTGACAAATGCAAATTTAATAAACTCCCAGAAAATGGTGATATTTGCCAAATAGTAAGAGAGAAGAGTAGCTTGGTTTGATTTGTTTTCAAACAATGGCAACAATTTTTTTGTTAGCAAGACAGGTGGTTTTGCCCCAACAATTTTCACCAAATGCTTGAACAATTTGGGCAAATCAGAAGCATTGTTTTTATGAATTGCATCTATTGTTTCTTCAATTCCCAACAACTCATATTCAATCATTAGATCAATTGGGTTTTTACTATGAAGCTTATTTTTATCTGCTGATTCGCGTATTGTAGCTAAATCCATTTTAGTAGGTTTGTGATAAGGGGCAAGGTAATTTGCTAAAACAATAAGATTTAAAGCTTCTCCTCTAATCTTATTAAGTTCGCGCTCTAAATCTTGTATATCTCTATCTATCTTATTATTACAAGTGTCACAGAATGGCTGTTTTATCCCAGATATTGTCCTAGTGTAATATGTCCCATAGATGCTTCTATTGCAATGAGCACAATTGGTGCTGCTGCTCATGCCACTGTATGTTGATCCATATTTGCTAAACAAGGAATCAAGTTCACTCATTCTATATCTCACCAAACCACTAATTAGTTTGTCGAATTTCTTGTTATTGTCATCTAAACCATCATTAAATGTTCTTATCGCTTTTCTCCGTAAGCAATATGCAATGCAATGAATGAATTGTTTTCGAGCAACATGATCAGAAACACTGAACAAAATGTTTTTTAGGATTCTATAGGCTTCGTCAAAACGATCTTTTTCTTCCAATTCTCGCGCTTTTTCCAGAACATCTTGCTCTGTAGCAGGTATCAGAAAATACCCTGGCAGACACCAATAGTTACCGAAATCAATAATGTCTTCAACAATTTTAATCTTCTCTTCTATTCTCGATTTTGCTGCTTTTCCTATCGCAATTGGTTTTAGCTTAAGCAGAACTTGCAGAGATGCCTGATAATCCTCGGTTTTGTTAATGTATTCGATATGAATCTTGATAATCGTATCTACAATCTCATTGTGTATTGCTTCCCGGTTAGAGTCATCAGCAGGCAGGAATAGATCCAGGGTAGCCAGCAAGGATTCCGTTTGCTTAATCAAGGAAATTGAGCACTCAATTGCTTTAACCGTGTCCATCATGGCTTGGCTGTAGGCTGAAGTACACATAGTCTTGATTCTCTGACTTATTGGATTTATGGCTATTTTCTTCGCTTGCATAATGTGATTTTGATCGAAACCTGAATTGTCAATTAATCCAATTTGCCCTCTTGTATCCTTAACCGAACCTGATTCCGCCGATGTAATCGCTAACTTCGCATTTATCAAAAGTAATGCGACTGGCAAATTTTTGCGGATTCGTTTAACTGTGTCTTCCGTTAAACGTGGATCATCCATTTGAATTACAAGGTTAGTTAACTTGTTCCAAAAATCTTCAAGATCAAATAGGATTTTCCAGTACTTAAATGATTCTTTCCAAAAGAGGTTTCGTTCTTCGCTTTCAGCCTCAGCTAAGCTTTTCGCTGCCGAATTATAGTAGTAATCCAATGCTGATAAATGTGAAAGTACTGCCAGGTTATGAATTGAAACAGTGCGTTCGGAAGAATTTGTTCCATACTTCATCCAAATGCTTTTAGCATTAGCAACATCATTTTTTGCCAACATATTTAAGGCAATGTCATTTTTACTGTCGCCATCTATAATTGGCCAGAACCAAAATAATTCATCTATTAGTCTTCGTTCGGGATCATGTAATCTTCTGATCGCTGAATCGAGTGATTCTGAATCCCAAGGCGAACTATGGAAACAAGATAAAGCATTTGGGGGTAATTTGTTGTTATACTTCAATGCCAACTTTAGATTTTGTATCTGACGAGTTAGATCGCGAGTGGAACCATCGATAAACATCCCACAAACCCTAAAAGCATTTGTCTGGTATAGAGAAGGCAATGCTTCTTGGAAAATAATGTCTGACGATGTACCTAGATTTGTTCCTTCAGCGGACTCGCTTTCTACTTTTGGTGTATCGATCAAAGAATCAGGTTTTTTTTTGCTTTTTTCGTTCATAATGTCCTTCTCTAATAAGTTTTCTCAGTTCAAACGATATCTCATTATCACTTCTATCTTCTAAATCCGATTTCTAATATTTCTGTTAAACTTTTTCTATTTGAGAATTGGCTATACATAACAAGATTCTTCACTCTTTGCAATTTATGATCTTGCAAAACGTCATTGGACAATACATAAGTCATTTTACAGTTCATAACTTACAATCTTAGAGCATAATAAAGCAGACAATATTGAAGTTGGCAGTATTTGTCAATAACTATATTCATCAGAAATCACCCCAATTTTTCCTGTCAGTACCGCGGAGGAGCTTGTGCGAAAACTGCAAAACCTTCTGATAGGGGTAGGGGAGTACCCATTACTGGACTCCCCTCCCTCCGAACCGTACGTGCGGTTTTCCCGCATACGGCTCTCCAGAAAACAGG
>JAVEUB010000148.1:0-7094 GCA_034005785.1 Cloacimonas sp. (SeqCode)
TAAGCAAGATGTAAAAGCTGAGTTTGTAAGATTAAATGAGATTATCACGAAAATACTTGAAACCGGAGATCATCAAACAGAGCTGATTTTGGCGCAAATTGAAGGCGAGCAAATGGAACATGAAATTGAGAATTCATTAAAATCGGCAGAAGGTGACCGTGATTCTGCAGATAAATGTAAGAATCGGCTTTTAGATTTGCAATCAGCTTTAGATAATGCCGAGGATGCTTTAGAATGGCCAACATTGTTAATTAAGGCGGATGAATCGATTGAGGATGTGGGCACGATTGTCACCAAGTATGGCAGCAATGATGAAAAAAGTAGTTTTGATGATTTATCAAAAGAGTTGAGAAGCTATATTGTTAACCACGAACCTGATCTGTTAAGACGTAATATTGATATGTTAGAGAGTTTGCGTACGAAAGTATTGCTACAGCAGCCTGGTTATTGGGTTAACTTATTAGATCTGCTTGTAGATGCGAAAGCGCAAATGAATGGAACTGCAGAAGCAAATCTACAAATATCCAAGGGTAAGGAAGCCATACAAAACAATGATATTGATGAACTAAAAAAAGCTGTTAATCGTCTCTTCGACCTGCTTCCATCAATAGAACGAGAAAAAGTTAAGGGATTTGGGGGCGGGACAATTAAGTAATAAGGGTTAGTTAAGACATAAAAAATGAAACCGATTTTCAACATAATGGCAACAAGTTTACTAGGGTTATGCTCAGTTTGGAGATTGATTAATTAGAAGGTATAATATGATGAATAAACCCCCCATTATAGATAATGAAAATGATGCCTCCAGAATAATGGCTGTTTCTGACTTACTAAAGGATTTGCAGATTGAGATAAAAACGAACAGAGCTATAGACTTTGCCTATAAGGGAGAATATGGTTTGGCAGATTCCCTGTTTAACGAAATCGTCCGAGACTACGGTGAAACTTCCTTTTTGTTGGATTTGCAGGCACGTTCCTATGTACAGCAGGGAAGACTAAAGGAAGCAGAAATTTTGCTGAACAAAGCCAATCTACTAAACCCCAATAATTTGAAATATCTTGCCGCTCTAAAAAGAGTTAGAAATCTGAATAAACTCTTTGGAACAGTGCCCTTCACCCTTCGCTCGCAGAGTATTGCTGCTATTGCAATGTCTATCATAATACTAATATTTACAATATTTGTGTCATTCAAGCCTCTAAATTTGCAAATCAACTCAAAGAAGGTTCAAACGAGTCAGACGCTTCAATCAAATAACCCGAAACAGATTGATAGCGCATCCACTGAAATCGATAAACTGCAACGCCTAATATCAAGTATTCCCGGGATAGTATCCAAAATAGATAAGGGAGATTTAGTGGTGATTTTCGAGCATGGACTGTTTAGCAATGGAACGAAGCTAAATGAATCCTCAGAGATTGCTTTGGACAGTTTGTGCAATTCCTTGGGGTCAAGATCAAATTATCAGGACATCATAATTTATGGCTGCACTGATAATATTCCCATGATGAAAGCTCAGAAGTACAAGGATAATCTCTCTTTAGGGAAAGCCCGGGCAGAGAAAGTGTATATTACGCTTACTAAAAAAACTAGTATCCCTGCAGAAAAAATTCTTACATGTAGCTATGGAGAACTTCTACCAGCTTTCCTTGATGAGAATGCTTTACAAGATATGAGACAAAGAACAGTTTTCCTCAAAATCAGAATTAATGATTAGTATGGAAACCTAATGTGATAACCGGATTTGTCTCTCGGGCTTCTTATATCACGATAGCCACGGATTTGGAAAGATTGATGCTGCGGATGTCTTCACTCATGGGGATGCGGATTCCTTGCTCTGGATGCTGCTGTAGCAGGCTTTCTGGTAAACCTCGGGATTCAGTACCAAAGACGAAGTGCAAAGTAGCTGTTTCGATACAAGAATAAGACCGTAGTGTAGCATTCCAAGGCTACAAAAGAAAGGGCGAGCGCAACTCGCCCCTACTTACCAATCTGCTTATTTGAGGATCAGTTTTTTAACTGTTACCTCTGTATCAGTGTTCAGACGCAGGAAATAGATGCCCGCTGGCAGCTTACTATTGGGCTGCCAGCTAAGTTCATTCCAGCCAGTTTTGGTGTTTGTAACAGGTAGCTGTTGCACCTTCTGACCTTTCAGGTTATACACAGCTATGTTTGCAGGGGCGGTATCCTTGCTAAAGAAACGGATTTCCCCCTGCTGCGAAACAGGATTTGGCCAAATGCTAAGCTGTAATCCGGGCTGAGGCAGGTGCTCGTCACTGTTACTAACTACAACAATCTCTGCGGTGTTGGAAGGTTCAGAATTGTGGTTTTCCGGATAGACGGCTATTACATAGAAACTATAACTCCCGGGCGTTAGACCGGTTACCGTGTATTCAAATTGAGAGCCTTCTACAGTCGTCAGCAGTTCACCATTCATGTAAATCTGATAGTTCAGGGGAGGATAATTGACATAGGGAGTAAGCCAGGAGAGCAGAATCTCGGTAGGTGAAACAAGAGTTGCAGATAGCTCCAGGGGGGCTGGATAATCCATGCCCAGGCTGCCGTCGCGGTTCAGACGCATACCATAGATGTCATTACCAGAGGTTCCTTCTTCCCAAACCAGGCTAATCCAGTTATCAGGATGAGAGGCAAAATCAAAATGTAGCTTAGCTGTGCTGTTGGTGGCAATGGGTGTCGCGCTGAAAATGCTAAACCCGGTGTGGTAAAAACAGCTTGCTTTCAGGTGCATGGATTGGTCATTACCGGGAATATCGCCTTCCTCATAAACCACAACCACGCTATAGTAACCCTGATATGCGTATAAAGGCATGGTAATATAGGTGCTTAGGGGAATCATCATCTCGCCGCTTTCGCCCCAAAGCCGGTCTCCATTGAAATCCAAAAGTTGACGGCAAATGCCGGTTTGAATTTGGTCTGGATCAGTGGCTTTAAAGAAAACATATACTCGCTCCGATTCCGTATCTACCGTTATCACAGGATTATATTGCTGCATCCCCGTGGCGTTGGTAACCAAAGCACCATTTGCTGGCATACTGATGCTGCCATCTCCGGCAACACGGGCTACATAAGCTTCGGTCATGTTGTCGCTATTGCGATCATCGTGCCAGGCTAAAACTGCTCCCCCTGTGCCATCAGGCTGGAAGCCAATTACTTGAGTCCAGGCAGTAATTCCGCCTGCATTACTTATGGTGGTTGTCCATTGCACTATGCCCTGGTCATTAATTCTGGCGACAAACAGATGCCTGGTGGGTGCCCAAAAAGGACCGCTATCCACATAGTATTTCAGCAGGATATCGCCATTAAAGGATTCCAGCAGTTGCGGCCAGGTGTAATTTCCGGCTGCGGAACTAATGGTGATTCCGTTTTCGCCCCAAAGCTTCTGCCCTGTGGGGCTAAGGCGATGGACTTTTAGCTCAGCAGTGGAACCTACAGTTCTTTGCCAGGCAATGTAACAGCTATTGTCCGAAGTGGTTAACAGCTTGGGAGAATAGCTGGCATTATTGGTATCCGTATCGGTTGAAAGTGAGATACCAGCGGGAGTCCAAAGCATTGTCCCCTCGGGGCTAACCTTGTACACAACGATGTTGTTGGTACCAGCATTGCGAATATCCTGGAAACTGATAATGGCATTACCATCCAAATCAACCGTAAGATCATAATCGGTAAGCCAGGTCATGGACAACTGGTTGCTTACCAGAATACCATTTGCCGCCCATTGCGGAACTCCCTGCTGAGAAAGAAGCTGAAGATAAACATCATAGTTTCCCGTGGCAGAATTATCGAAACGACAAATATATACCATGCCATCTGATGTGACGGCAGTTTTGGGCATCACCTGCTCTCCAGTGCCACCGGCAAGATAAGTAGGAAACGCTGGTACTTCACTCCACTGCCCAAAAAGGGAGCAGGCCAGCAACACTAAGACAATGCAAACAATGGCTTTCATTACACACCTCTCTTGAAATTGTTGTAAGGACAATAACTATGCAGTAGCGTGTGGGAGTCAAGAGAAAAATGTATTTTTGAGGAAAGAGAGAGCCATCGGCAGAGAGATTTTCAAAGTGATAGTGTGCATATGAGCGATTTTGACTTAAAAATCTGCGTGGGTAAGAAACGAAGATAACTTCAGTATCTTCAGCAGCAGATTTTTGAGTTAAAACGCGGGCTACGCTCCTGTGCAATCCACGGTTTAACTCATATTTTTGCTACCGAAGATATACTCCTATGCAATCCACGGTTTAACTCATATTTTTGCAACCGAAGATACACTGTTTGCTTATGGAAGTTTGTGGTGCAAAAATATAAGTCAAACACGCTCCAAGCGTGGTTCAACTATACGAGCGATTTTGACTTAAAAATCTGCGTGAGTTAGAATTGAAAAACACACACTATCTTCAGCAGCAGATTTTTGAGTTAAAACGCGGGCTACGCTACCTTGTAAAAACTGCAAGCTACGCTCCTGTGCAATCCACTGTTTAACTCATATTTTTGCTACCGAAGATATACTGTTTGCTTATGGAATTTTGTGGTGCAAAAATATAAGTCAAACCGCTCCAAGCGTGGTTCGCACATTGCAGCTACAGCTGTAAAGCGTGTTTTACTTTTCCACCTTTCCACTTTTTCACCCTTTGAGCGCACGCGATTTAGCCCCCCCCATTTTCGTTGAATCTCATTTCAGAGAGACAATCTTTTTTTTGCATCGTGCCACCCTTATGCAGTGTTCCTTTGGCTGTGTTTGTGGAAATTTAACCACAGTGAACTTAGCATTTGCTCTTGACAGAAATCGTAAGTCCTTATTTACATGGTTTTGCTGTGTGCGTGCTCTGTTTTGCAAATATAGGGCATAGCTTGCTAAGCGATTGGAATATAATATTATATCGATACACTTAATAGGGAGATTGCGGATGTTTTCGATGATTCGAAAGCGCAATGGAAACATTGTTAGTTTTGACAAACAAAAGATAGCCAAAGCCTTGCAAAAAGCAGGTTTGGCAACTGGTGAATTTAATGAGGAAATTGCCGGAATTTTAACCCTGCGGGTGCTAAATTTAACTCAGCAGGTGATTCAGGATGAGATTCCGGAAGTGGAAAGGATTCAGGATATTGTGGAAGAAGTGCTGCTTGCTTCCCCATACAAAAAAACTGCCAAAGCATATATTATCTACCGCGATCAGCACACGCGTATCCGTGAGCTTGTTTCTACCGCAGGTGTAAGGCTTATCGATCAATACCTGGAAAAGCTGGATTGGCAAGTGAACGAAAACTCGAATATGGCCTATTCGCTGCAAGGTTTGAACAATTATATTGCCTCCGAAGTTAGCAAAACCTATTGGCTGAACAAGATTTACCCCCCTGAAATACGCGAGGCTCATGTTACAGGCGATTTACACATTCACGATCTGGGGCAGTTATCGGTATATTGCGTAGGTTGGGATCTGATGGATGTGTTGCTAAAGGGCTTTAGCGGCGCTGAAGGCAAGGTGGAATCCGCTCCGGCGAAGCACTTTCGTAGCGCTTTGGGGCAGATCGTAAACTTCTTTTACACGCTTCAGGGTGAAGCAGCAGGGGCGCAGGCTTTTTCCAGTTTTGACACGCTGCTAGCGCCTTTTATCTATTATGACAAATTGTCCTATGCAGATGTGAAGCAGGCTTTGCAGGAATTTGTCTTTAACATCAATGTGCCCACCCGAGTCGGCTTTCAAACGCCATTTACCAATATCACCATGGATTTGTATCCGCATCAGTTGTATAAAGAAACGGCTGTGATTATTGGTGGCAAACCGATGCACAAGTACTATGGTGAGTTCCAGGCTGAAATGGATATCCTGAATAAGGCGTTTTTGGAAGTAATGATTGAAGGCGATGCCAAGGGACGCGTGTTTACCTTCCCTATTCCCACCTATAATGTTACCAAGAATTTCGATTGGGAAAATCCCGCCATTCACTATTTATGGGAAGCCACAGCAAAATATGGCATACCCTATTTCTCTAATTTTGTTAATTCAGATATGGACCCAAACGATGCCCGCAGCATGTGTTGCCGTTTGCGGCTTGATACTCGCAAACTGGTTGCTCGTGGGGGAGGGCTGTTTGGCGCCAATCCGCTTACCGGATCGATTGGAGTGGTCACTATCAACCTGCCTCGCATCGGCTATCTTGCCCAAACGGAAGAAGAATTCATTGCTATCTTGGAAGAGCGCTTGTTGCTGGCCAAAAACAGCCTGGAGATTAAACGTAAGGTGCTGGAAACCTATACCGTTAGTGGGCTTTACCCTTATACCAAGTTTTACTTAAAGACCATTTACGACCGCTTTCATCAATATTGGAAGAACCACTTTTCCACCATTGGCATCATCGGGATGAATGAGGCGATGGAAAACTTCATGGGCAAGAATCTGGGCACAAATGAAGGCCGGGATTTTGCCTTACGAGTAATGGATTACCTGCGTGCACGCTTAATTGAGATTCAGGAAGAAACGCAGAATAACTATAATCTGGAAGCAACTCCTGCCGAAGGAACCAGCTATCGCTTGGCAATCCTGGATAAAAAGGCTTTCCCCGCGATCAAGTGTGCCAATTGTGGCTCTGATACGCCTTTTTATACCAATAGCACACAGTTGCCGGTGAACTATTCGGATGATATCTTTGAGGTGCTGGATTTGCAGGATGAGCTGCAAACTAAATACACAGGTGGCACGGTGTTACACATCTTTGGCGGTGAACGTGTGGATCATGGAAACAGCATCAAAGCGTTAGTGAAAAGCATTTGCGAAGGCTACCGCTTGCCCTATTTCACTTTCTCGCCCACATTTAGTATCTGCCCGCAACACGGATATTTGGATGGCGAGCAGCCTGTGTGCCCCACTTGCCAAAAAGAAACGGAAGTGTTCTCACGCATTGTGGGTTATTTACGGCCTGTTTCGCAGTGGAATGAAGGTAAAAAGGCAGAGTTTAAACTACGTACAACGTTTGATCCCCTTAGAAAGCATGAAGTTAAGCCCATTCCCGATCTTGATAGCAGGCTGGCGTAAAGAGCATGAAGATAGGTGGATTTCAGAAATTTTCGTTGCTGGAT
>JAVEUB010000149.1:0-7084 GCA_034005785.1 Cloacimonas sp. (SeqCode)
GGTATTTCCAGTATGTTCACCTGGCTTGATTCGTTCCCTGCTTATTGGCTACCAATGCAGAAAATGATCTTCGAAATGGTGGGTGTCCCGGAAGAGGATAAGGAATACCTCGCTGCTGTTTCCCCGCTTTTACATGTGGATAAGATAAAAACACCTTTGTTTATCGCGCAGGGTGCCAATGATCCCAGAGTGAAAAAACACGAAGCCGACCAGATGGTAGAAGCCCTGAAAGCCAGAGGTGTGGATGTGGAATACATGGTTAAAGATAACGAAGGACATGGCTTTTATGAAGAAGAAAACAGTTTCGATTTCTATAGGGCAATGGAGACTTTTTTAAAGAAATACATAGGTTAACTGAATTAATTTGTAAAGCTTTTGGAGTTCAAATCGCCTTACTTGGTATTCGCCTCAGTTACCAATTTTGGGGCGGTTTGGACTTCAAGCTTAAGTTTTGCCGCGATATGCACAGAGCGATTCTGACTTAAAAATCTGCATGAGAGAGCAATGAGGGAAATTCCACAAACTATGGTAGCAGATTTATTGAGTTAAAACACGGGCAACGAGACAAAAGGGGTTATTGTCACCTTTGTTTTAACTCATAGTTCTGCCAAAGGTTGTAGGTAGCAGTGGTATACTCTTGCTTATTTGTAAAACTATTCGTATATGCGGCAGAACTATAAGTCAAAACAAACGTCTTGTTGTGCTCAGACTGTAACACCGGATTTAGAGCTTGTGCGGTGTTCCATGCTGCACTAAGCGCAGCTTAACATATAACTCTTAACTCTTTAACTTCTTAACTTTTGTAAGAACTTCGTGCATTGTGACACGTGCAGGATTGGCATCCTACACAACACTATTCTTGTGCCACATCCATAAAAATTTCGGCGATAGTGGGATGTGCATGCACGGTTTTAGCCAGATCATAAACAGTGCCTTCAAGTTCCATTAGGAGACCAGCTTCAGCAATTAAATCCGTGGCATTGGCAGATACAATTTGCACACCCAAAACCTGCTGGTATTTAGGTTCGAACAACAGGCGGATAAAGCCTTCGGATGCACCTTCTGCCAAAGCTTTTCCATTGGCAGCTAAAGAGAACTCTCGGCTTTGATATTCTGTGCCCTTAGCTTTTAGTTCCTGCTCCGTTAATCCAATCTGGGCTATTTCTGGTTCACTGTATATGTTTATGGGATAATTAACTGGCTCCACAATGTTATCACCATGGATGAAGTCTATAACCCTATTCCCTTGTGCCGAAGCTGCATGAGCCAAATAGCTTTTTCCGTTCACATCACCTGCGGCAAAGATGTTGGGTATCGAAGTTCGATAATATTCGTCCGTAGCAATAGAGCCATTGTCCAGTTTTAGCTCCAGCTTAGACGTTGGCAAAATAGCTTCGCGCCTGCTACAATTTATCACTGCATCGTAGTCCAACAGTTTATCTCCATGATAGGCTTTACCATCTACAATTTTCAGCTCTTCCAGCGCGATGGATACAGCCTTGTCTTTTTTTAATTTCTTTTGCACCCACGCCTCCAGATAAGCATCCAGGACAGGCACCAAAGGCAGCTTTGTATAGACCAGCGTGGGCGTTCTGCCAAGCAGGATAAACAACTGAGCAAATTCTATCATTGTTGCCCCACGCCCCAAGATCAGCGGTTTCAGCGGCAAGCTCTCCAGATTGAAGAAATCCTCAATTTCGATGGCCAAAGGAAAAATATCCTGTTTGGCAGGTTTAGAGCCTGTAGCGATAAGAATATGCTTAGTGCTAAATATACTTTTATTGGCTTCCACTTCGTTGGCAGATAGTATTTTAGCTTCTGCTTTCAAGAACTCCACCCCATTCTTTTTCCACAGATATTCTACCCCGCGCGTAAGCTTAGCGATTATCTTATTGTTACGTTTCAGTGCTTGCTGCCAATCGAAAGTAAGCTCGTTAGGGTTGAAACCGCCTATGCCAAACTCTGCTGCACCGCCCTTGATCCTGGCAAACAGCTTAGCACTTTCCAACATGCTTTTAGTAGGGATGCAACCCCAGTTCAGGCACATGCCACCTACGTATTTTTTGTCTATTATCAAGGTTTTAAGACCTGTCTGTCCGGCTCTTATGGCAGCTACATAACCCGCAGGACCCGAGCCAATTATAATTAGATCATAAGTCATCACACACCTCCTTCATAGGCAAGAATCAGCATTGGTTCTTTTAGCATATCCAGCACATCGTTTAGAAAGCGAGTTACCTCTCCCCCATCCACGATGCGATGATCCACGCTCATAGAGATAGGCATCAGTTTGCCGGGAACTACGGCTGCGTCTTTGATAACGGGTTTATCGGCGATTCTACCTATACCAAAAATAGCGCTTTGGGGATAGTTTATCACTGGCACGGCAAAGTAACCACCAATAGAACCGTAACTCGTGATGGTAAAGGTTCCATCCTTCATATCGTCCAGGCTAAGCTTGCGCTCTTTAGCTTTTTCGGCAAAATTAGCAATTTCCACAGCCAGTTGCACCAGAGACTTCTTATCTGCATCTTTTATCACGGGTACAACTAAGCCGTCATCTGTGTCCATAGCCAAGCCGATATTGTAATATTTCTTGTAAATTATGCGTTCATGTTCCATATCCAGTTCAGCATTCAGCACCGGATGTTTCTGCAGAGCGATGGAGATTGCCTTGATAACAAAGGGCAGATAGCTGAGGCGTACGTCTTTCAGCTTGTCGTTCAAACGCTTACGCACAGATACCAATTCCGATACTTCAATTTCGTCCATAATGCTCATGTGGGCAGTGCTTTGCTTGGAGCGTAGCATATTGCGGGCGATAGCTTTACGGATTTGCGTAAGTGGCTCAAATCTAACGAGGTCGCCCACGGGAACTTGCACGTTAAACGTAAGCTCCGGCGCTTTATGCACATGCTTATCTACATCTTTGGAGGTAACCCTTCCGGCAGGTCCGCTGCCTCGAATGGTATTGATATCAAGCCCTCGTTCTTTAGCCATAGCGCGGGCAACAGGTGTAGCCAAAACTTTTCTGGCTATTTTAGCTTGGGTGGGGTTAGCAGTATGTCCTTCGTCTCCAGCGGGCAAATAGGCACCTTCTCCAGCTACTTCCATCGTCCCTACCACACCATAGCTTTTCTCTTCGATAGTTTCAATAGAGGCGGTTTTGGGGGTTTCCTGGGCATAAGCCACAGCTTGCGCAGCTTCCACGCCTTCAATATCTATCTCCACCAACGCATTTCCAACTTTTATCGTTTCACCTTCAGAGCCAAAGCGTTGCACTAACACTCCGCTTTTAGGGCTGGGAATATCGGTTACCACTTTATCGGTTTCCATTTTCACCAGGGCATCGCCGGATTCGATAGTTTGTCCTTTTTCCACATACCACTGGATTATTTTGCCTTCTTCCAGTCCTTCTCCAATATCCGGGAATTTAAAGATATAGCGCATTGTTCCTCCTAATACCTGATAAGCTTTTGGATTTCAAAGAAAATCCGTTCGGGATCGATGATATAATACTTCTCACCAAGCGGAAGTGGAATAACCGTATCGAAACCTGTAAGCCTGGTTGGTGGGGCTTCCAGCGATAAAAAAGCTTCTTCGTTGATGATAGAAATCAGCTCGGCAGCAGGGCCAAAGCTTTGTGGTGCTTCAGTAACAATTAGGACGCGTCCCGTTTTACGCACCGATTCACGGATCGTATCTCTATCGATAGGCCAGATACTGCGCAGGTCGATCAGCTCTACGCTATAGCCTTGTTGTTTAGCCAGGGCAATTGCTTTCTGTGCCTCGCGAATCATTGCTCCATAGGCAATAACGGTTAATTGATCGCCAGGACTGATAACTTTTGCTTTGCCTAACGGAATAGAATATCGTTCTTCCGGAACTTCTTGTTTGATAGCGCGATAGATGCGTTTCGGCTCCATAAAAATAACTGGATCGGGGTCTTCAATCGCGGCAATCAACATCCCTTTGGCATCGTAGGGAGTGGATGGAATCACTACTTTTAAGCCAGGGGTGTGTCCAAAATAGGCTTCTGGGCTTTCGGAATGGTGTTCCAGTGCATTAATCCCGCCCCCGTAAGGGATTCGGATTACAGCCGGGACGGTAAATTTACCCCGGGTGCGATTGCGAAAACGCGAGAGATGGGATAGAATTTGGTTAAATGCTGGATAGGAAAAACCATCAAATTGCATCTCTATCACCGGTTTCATCCCTGCTATCGCCATTCCCAAAGCGGTTCCTGCTATAGCCGATTCGGCAAGGGGAGAATCAAACACACGCTGGGCTCCATGTTTCAGTTGCAAGCCTTCGGTAACGCGAAACACGCCCCCTTCCACACCTACATCTTCGCCATATACAACCACGGATTTATCTTCGCTAAGCATTATATCCAGAGCGTCGTTAATCGCTGCCACTAAATTCATTACCTTCATTTCGCCGCTCCTTTATTTTTTAAGTAGTTTTCGTAGGCATACATCTGCCTCTTCAGTTCGTTTGGCATTTCGGCATACATATACCCAAAAACATCAGCCAGAGGGTATTGCGGATGTTGTTCCGCTGCTTCAAACTCGGCATCAATCTTCTTTTTATAGCCCGCAATTAGTGCGTCCTCGGTGCTGGTATCGAACAGTTTGTTATGCTCTATATAAGCTTTCAGGCGTTTGAGCGGGTCTTTTAGTTTCCACGCATCTTCTTCTTCTTTCGTGCGGTACTTGGTGGGATCGTCCGAGGTTGTATGTGCTCCTGTACGGAAGGTTTTAGCTTCTATCAGGAAGGGTCCACCTCCGTTTACAGCCTGTGCGCGGGCATAGCTAAGCACCTCGTGCATGGCAAAGAAATCATTGCCATCAACCAGCACAGAAGGCATGCCATAAGCTAAGCCTTTCACGGCGAGATTGATAGATTTCGTTTGCATCTTTAGGGGCACAGAGATGGCAAACTGATTGTTCTGAATGATAAAGATTACCGGCGCATTCCACACCGCGGCAAAATTGAGCGCTTCGTGAAAATCACCTTCGGAAGTGCCGCCATCGCCCACATAGGCGAAGACAGCAGCTTTTTCTTTAGTATAATTCATGGCATAGCCTATCCCTGATGCATGCACCAGTTGCGACGCAATAGGCACAGAAACGGGAAGCATGCGCTTGGCATTGGCAAAGCGCGAACCATCTTCGTTACCCTTAAAATATAGAAATATTTCCCTTAGCGATACACCCTTAGCCAGCCATGATCCTAACTCTCGAAAAGCGGGAACCAGCCAGTCATCATGCTCTATCACCATGCCCGAGGCAATATGAATAGCTTCCTGTCCCAAATTGGGGGGATAGGTAAACATGCGCCCCTGCCTTTGATAGCTTACTGCCATATAATCTGCCGTGCGGGCAAACAGTAAATCCTGATAGGCTTTTACTATCTCCGCATCGCTCAAAATAGGTTTCCACTTACTATCCAAAGGCTTGCCATCATCATCAATAATTTGGTACATCTTGTTGCTAAGTGCTTGGTATTTATCTAAACTGTCCTTGTTAAACATGTTCTTTACCACCTTCTGTTTTAATTCCTACTTAAATGATATGTGAATAATGAAACTTGGCAAGCACAAAGTATGCAAATTAGCGTTTATGGCTTAAAACAATTGCCAGCAGTTTCACCAACTATCCGATTAATAGTGCTAAAGTATCCGTCTCTTTAGCATGATGAAACATTTGTTTAGGGATTTTCCCGTAAATGCGGCTCAAGCTCCATCATAGTTGGTAAGCTTGTATAATTTGGCTGCAGCTTGGTAGTTTTTCACTTGCTTGCATTGCCTTAGCATTGGCTATGCATTGTGGATGGAATGGACAATGCATAGCCAATGCTAAGGCAATGCATGCAGGGAAGAATGAAGCGATGGTTCAGCAGGAGAAGAATCTATTGTAAAACTGCTGCATTGTTTGGCACAATAACGTTCTTAGTACCCTGCATTAGTGAACAAGAGCCGCAAATGCTTCGGCGCACACCGTGTGCATAAGCAACTATCTCGCCTGCCGAAGGTCCTCACTGGCAAAGATTCTCACCCCTAACAAAGATTTTCCTTGTCTTTTTTCAACACTCCTAAATAAAGGCACTAAAGGAAAAATAGAATTTAAAGGATAGTAAAAATGCAGCTTTCGAAACGCGCTTTGGAAATCCAAGCCTCACCCATCCGTAAACTGATGCCCTATGCCAATGCGGCAAGTGCAAAAGGAATTAAAGTTTATCACCTCAATATCGGGCAACCGGACATACCCACCCCCCCGGAAATGATTAAAGTCTATAACGAATTTAACGCTAAAGTATTGGCATACGGCCCTTCACAGGGTTTGGATGTGTACCGAGATGGACTTGTTCATTACTATAAACATCTGGGGCTGGATCTGCAAGCGAAGGATATTATTGTAACCACCGCTGGTAGTGAAGCGATCACTTTTGCCATGATGGTAGTGGGTGAAGTGGGCGATGAGATCATCGTTCCCGAACCTTTTTACACCAATTATAATGGTTTTGCCACGATGTCTGGAATCAATTTGGTGCCTCTAACCACCTATGCTGAAACCGGTTTTGCCTTGCCGGATAATGCCGCCATCGAAAAAACCATCAGCCCCAAAACCAAGGCGATTATGCTGTGCAATCCTGGCAACCCAACCGGCACAGTTTACACCCGTGAAGAGCTGTTCCGCATTGCTGCTCTTGCCAAAAAACATAATTTGTACTTGATCTCGGACGAAGTGTATCGAGAGTTTGTATATGACGGCACGGTGCATACAAGTGTGTTGGAAGTGCCCGATTTTGCGCAGAACGCCATCATGGTGGATAGCGTTTCCAAGCGTTATAGTGCTTGTGGAGCGCGAATTGGTTGTATCGTTTCCAAAAATACAGCGCTGATGGAAGCAGTGTTAAAATTTGCCCAAGCCAGGCTTTGCCCTCCCACTGTGGATCAGCTTGCCGCCAACGCTTGTGTTTACCTAAAAGATGAATATTTTACCGCTATAGTAACAGAATATCAAGCCCGCCGAGATCTGGTATTGGCAGAACTGGCAAGCATCCCAGGTATAATTTGCAA
>JAVEUB010000150.1:0-7074 GCA_034005785.1 Cloacimonas sp. (SeqCode)
ATCTGCGTGAGATAGAGTTGAAAATAACACACTATCTTAAGCAGCAGATTTTTGAGTTAAAACGCGGGCTACGCTCTTGTGCAATCCACGGTTTAACTCATATTTTTGCTATCGAAGATATCTTGTTTTTCTACGAAGTTAGGTGCGGCAAAAATATAAGTCAAACACGCTCCAAGGGTGGATACTTTTATGGGTGACATGCCAGTTTCATTCCATAGCACACGTAAACCGATAATTACCAGCCACCATTTCAGGGCAGCTTAGCAGTGTTTGCGGTAGATATAGTAGTTGTGCAGCACAACTACTAAGAAGAGCAGATTTGCAACAAACAGCGTGATATTGATGGTAAAGGGATCCCAAGCTGCATAGTAACCAATGGCGATTACCAAAATGGACATCAGGAAGGTTTTGAAGATGATGATGCCCTGGGGATTTTTAGCTTGCGGAACACCCATCTGGCTATGGGATTGCGTTCCCGGCTAAAGTGATTCGGTTTCAGCACCAGATAGGTGGAATGGCCATCCAGCACATTAAGCACAAGGAAGGCAGCAGTTAAAGCCAAGCTGAAAACGGGGCAGTTGAGAGCGCTAACAATCCACTTTAACAAGGGCTAAAACCTAACCAAGCCTATTTGATAATTGCCAGTTTGCCGCGTTTGAACTCGTTATCCATCTCCACCACATAGAAATAGACTCCTGAAGAAACCGGTCGGTTATCGTTGTTTTTCAAATTCCAGGTCCAGGTGATGTTGTTATTGCTCAGCGTGAAGGGGCCGATACTTTTCTTGAAAACCAAATCTCCAGCGCTGTTGTAGATTGCCATCTGCCCAGTTTTGTCCGGGGGGAAATTCACAAACGTAGCTTCCTGAACGTGTTTGGGAGTAACAGGATTGGGATACACAGTAAGGTTTTTTAAGTTTTTGAGGTCCTGCACGGCAAAGCGGACAAGATTATGTTGCGGTGAGATCAGGTTTCCCGCAAGATCAGTAAGGTTATGTGTTTCCACAAAGTAGGCAACATTGGAGTGTTTCAATTCGTGGGCAAAGGTAACTGTAATCACGTCCACATTCAGGGATACAGAGACTATCTGATTATCTGTATCAGTCTGCGGACAGGTAAGCACAAAATTCGGCTGGTAATTTGCGGGGGCAGAGGAAAGCTCTTCGCTAAACTGGATGGTAACTGCTTTCTTGGAGCTAAGCACGTTTACGCCTGTAATTTCCGGTGCCATTGTATCTGCAAGATAGGGAAAGCTATATGATACTTGAGAAGGTTCAACTCCTGTACCGCCGGTGATATTGCGCAGTTCCAGCACAAACAGCGAATCTATGGGCGGAAACTCATCCCTGAAACGCAACTGGATGCCATGATGCTCGAATATGCTGTTTGCCGAAATGGGGTTTCCCAAGCCATTGCTTAAAAAGTAATAACCGGAATTGATGAAATCAGGAGGCATGGCTTGGTTAAAGACCAAGCGTAGTTCACGCAGACCAACCATTTGAATTTCCTGAACGATGGGAACCAAACCGGGAATAGCCGATGCCCACAAACTGCTAATGCTCTCCACCGGGTTGTAAGCAGGATCCCGTGCCGCTATAGCATAGCTGTAAGATTTCCCGGCAATAAGTCCGCTATCTATGTAAGAACTTACCTGACCAAGCTCCACAAAGCTAATCGTACCATCTTCATCCTTGCGATAAAGCCGATATAGGGGTGCGCCAGTGGCTATCCAACTGAGGCGTATACTACTCTCGTTTAGAGGCTTAACTATCATATTTGCCGGTGTTGCAGGCCCTGTAAAAACAGCAGTGGGGCTCCATTGAACAGCACGGCTACTATCTGCTCCAGCACTCACGTTTGCCAAAATACGCTCCACACCATCATCACCCAACATTGTGGTAACCTGGTAGTTACGGAAGGAATCCCCGTAAAAAGTGGGGACAAATTTGCCGTTTTCGTACTTAATCACGTACAAGTTAGGCGATAAAGCCAGAACCAGTTCATCCTTGCCATCGTTATCCAAATCTTTGGCACAGATAGAGTTTTGGGAGATTACATCGTTGAACATGATGCTGCCCATGCTAGTATAATTATTATTCCCTGATTTTGTAAAGCCTTCCAAATACCAAAAGTTGAGGGCAGGATTAAGGATATTAGTATTGTATCCTCCCACAAAGAAATCTTTGGTGCCATTGCCATCAAAATCGCCTGCAGCCAAAGAATATGTATTGGCTACAGGTAAACGGGTAGTCCACCTAAGCTCACTTACCACAGCGTTCACAATTTCGTAAACCATTACATCGCCATCGGTATCAGCACAAAGAACATCGGGTAAATTATCGCCATCAAGATAATCTACGATAATTGTGGGCACAAAGTTGTTTCTGAGGGAAGTGGCAGAAGTATTACTTAGCTTATGTTTTGGCTCCAGCAAGCCTTGTGCATTGCGCTTGTAAGCCTGAACCACGCGCTCGTTAGGCAGGTTTTTAACCACCAGGATTTCATTTTTGCCATCATTGTCATAATCTGTGATAACACCACCTGAGATGCCTGTATCTGTCCAGATGGCATATTCAGGATTAGGATAAGTATCACTTAAACTCGTTTCCCAAAGAAAAGCTGTATCTCCTTTTATCAGCAGCAGTTCTTGCCCTGAAACGTTCGTATTGCCAAAATCAAGCGGCCAGAAAGCATCATCAAAAGAATGCGTGGTAACGTGTCCACCTGCCTGCGGTTCATAGGCTTTCACTGTGCCATAGCCACTATTGGGCATTTCCATAGCTATATATTCCGACATACCGTTTCCATTGAAATCGAACATACGGCTTGTAGCCTTGCGAGGGGCACCAATATCTTCCTTCTCAAACCCATATCCCGGAATAATCTCGTAATTAATCTCCATGAAATTGGGGAAAACTGGTGAGGTATAGGTTAGGTTTGCACTGTTACGGGCATAAATTTGGATTTGGCAGGGTCCTTCGGGTATAGTTACCGGCAAAGCCCACACCTGGATGCTATCCTGAACAGCGGTATAAACGTTAACTTCACTGCCATCCGAGGCTGTAACGTGCAATTCGCTAAAAACCAGTTCGTCGAAAACAGCAGATACATAGTAATGCAGGTTTTGTTTATCATAGCGTTTGAAACCACGCAAGGATTCTGTTTTTAGCTGGGGTACGGAGCGATCCACGATTATCGTGCGGAAGTAATTGTATTTCAAGATGTTATTATAGGTTTTTTCGTATTGCAGACGCACCAGATATTTGCCATCTGGAAAATCGTTGGGGATGTAGAACGTGCCTAAAAGTCCATTATGCACCTCAGTGGTGTAATATTCGGGGTAAGTCATGTGCGTATTTAGATCCCGCCAGCCAGTCATGGTAGGATCGCTTAGGCTCCTGAAGCACAAGGTGTAACGGGCAAAATCTGCTCCATAAACCGAGCCGATAATGGGGATTGTTCCGGAAATACCCAATTGATCAGGGGGATCGGTAATATCCACAAATGGGGGATTGAGGTTATCCAACAGCTTTTTCGTGTTCAGCAAACCGTGCCCCGTTTTTACATCAATTCCGGGAGGATCAAGATCGTCGGTGGAATTAAGCAGCCGGGCACGAACTTCCTGTGGACTTAGCCCCGGTTGCAAGGATAGTAACAATGCGATACTGCCGGTAACATAAGGAGCGCTCATGGAGGTACCATCCTGCATGAAGTATTGCTCTTCGCCATCCATTTTGTAGGTGGATAAAATGCGTTCACCCGGAGCTACCAAATCCAGATCGATACCATAGGTGGAAAATCCTGAAACCTGCTTAGCTTTATCAACCGAGCCAACAGAGATTACGCAGGATAATTTGGCAGGATAGCTAAGTGCCGCTCCTGGCTCATTTCCTGCCGAAGCTACCAGGGTAACTCCTTTAGCATAAGCATATTCGCAAGCATCGGTAATAATGGGAGAATAATTGGGATCACCCCAGCTCATGTTTATCACGTTACAGCCACTATCGGTGGCATAGATAATCGCTGCAGCAGCATCGTCATCTTGCAGATAACCCGCTCCCTGTAAGGTTCTAAACCCAGCCCGCAGAGGCATTATTGTTACGTTCCAGCAAACCCCAGCCACGCCAACGCCATTATTTCCCCTTGCTCCGATAATTCCGGATACGTGCGTACCATGGAAGTTCTCATCATCCACATCGTTATCCTGGTCTATATAGTCTCCCAAGGCAATGTCGGACATTTCGGGAGCATCTGCAAAGTCCCATCCACAAAAGTCATCAATGTAACCATTGTGGTCGTCGTCTATGCCGTTATCGGGTATCTCATTATGGTTTATGTAGATATTTTCCTGCAGATCGGGATGATGAACCAACACTCCCGAATCTACCACACCCACTTTTACTAACGTACTACCGGTGCTATAGTTCCAGGCTTCCTGAACGTTGCTAACATAGTGCAGCTGTTGAGGATACAGCGGATCGTTAGGGGCTACATGCAATTTACGCAGGAAGTTTGGCTGCACATACACAATACCAGCAAAGCTGAGCGAACTAAGCGTTGCAGCATCAGGAAGATTACTGATGTTGGCAAGATAATAGCTTTGACCAGGCATACCTTTGATAGCGGTTATACTTTTCAAGCCTTTGGAAGTAAGGAAGCTGTCAAATGCAGTTAATCCGGTTTTCCCATTGCGTACTTGAATTGGGGCTGCAGTTTTGAATATCACCTGTCCCGGTGTAACTAATCCCCAAGCACTTGCTAAGAGCAGCATTAGCAGCATGAGCGCTAACAATTTATGGTAAATATGCATGATCTATCCTTTAATTACTTTTTATCTGCTTTAGCTAAAACTGGTATGCCAAACCAACACTATGCACGTCATTAAGCCCTTCGCCAAAAGCACCGAAGCCATAATCAACACTTATTCTGCGCACCGCCAGCCCAAAACCCACACTAAAGTTTTCGGCTGCATAATGGAACTTGTAGCCACCCCGCAATTTAAGCACTTTAAATAGGCTAACTTCGCTGTAGATGCTTTCTTTAAAGCCTTCATCCACTACTTTGGTACCGCTTACACCAAGCATCACTTCGGCAACATTAAACTGGAATACTTTGGTGAAATCTGCTTCAATTGTTGTGGGGAAGCGGGTAGCAACATCGTTTGTCTTCGTGGCATTGCCAATATTCCTGATTGCCGCAGAGAGCTTGGAATCTGCAATTGGAGGGATATAGCTAAAGCCGAAATCGGAATGCAAACCAAGGCTGGTAGCCGTATCCAGCTTTTGGTAAAGTACACCAAAATTTAGGCCGAAATAGAGGTTCGGACTAAATCTGTGCGCATAGTTCGCCATCAAATCCAGATCAAGGGGATTGTAGCTGCCTATTAAATTGCCAAAATCATCCCTATTTTCCAGCTCACCATAGTCCAGATTGCGCAAGGCAATCCCAAAATGGCTAACCCTTTTGCCATAAGAATAGGCAAGTGTGTTTGCTTGAGTATCTTCTAACCAAGGGCTATGAGACAGACCCAGAATCCGCTGATCGGTTTCACAAGACGCCGCAGGTTGAAGTATAAATGCTGCGGGATTGGCAGAACTGTGCGCTCCTCTTCCAGCCAGAGCAAGGCTGATGGGGCTAGTGGGCACGTTTAAGAATTTATAGCCGTAACGTCCGGCAGATTGATGGATTTCGGCAGTTAATAAGCCGAACACCAGAATCATCGATAAGGTAAGGATAAAGCTTTTCATGTTAGCTCCCTTCATTTTTCTACGGCAAATTTGATGCGTTTGCTTTCGCCGGGGGATTTTATTACTGCAATATATACGCCGCTGCTTAGCTTTCTTGCGGGTATCTCGAAAATATCAAGGTTTTTTAAGTAGGCTTTGGCAAGCGCTGTTTTGCGATACACCAAACCGCCACTGATATCAAAGATACTAAGCTCCACTTCGGTATCGCGGCTGGGCATAATGTTCAGGATCAGCTTTTGCAAGTAGATGGATTTCAGGGGGTTAGGATAAATATATACCTGATCGGGAACAAACAAACTGCTGCTTTGATACTGATTGGGTAAAATCTGCGGATCAATGGAAGCACTACGCTGTAAATCTGCATATTCACAAAGCCAGTGGCATGAAGCGCTGTACAGGGGACTTGTGTCCATTACCGTCCTGAATAAAGTGCCATTATCGGCGGCGCTATATAGATACCACTTATCATCAGCAGCTTTTGCGGTAAAGGGCATAGTGCGACTACGCTGTGCAAAAGCAACTGGAAAACCTCGTTTCATGCGGTAATCGTGTTCCCAAACGCTTAGTCTGTTTAGCGCAAAGTTTCCTGCCAATTCCGCTTTGCCATCGCCATCAAGATCACAAGCAAGCACACCACTTGCAATTCCATCTGAACCGAAACCTGCACTTAACGATTCTGGACTCATCAGCTTTCCGGAATAATCAATTACTGCCAAGCCGTGTTCTCCGCCAATAAGCAAATCCAGGCTACCGTTGCCATCCACATCTGCCATAGTTAACGGAGCAACGTAGCTGCTATCCGAATACACCACAAGGTTATGCACATAGGGAAATCCCGGCAGCAGGTTCAACTGAGCATCAAAAGCATACACGCTGTTGGTGCATTGAACTATCAACTCTCCATCCCCAGAGCCAGGAATCAGCGGAGCTTTGAATATCGCCACAATTGTGGAATCCCGCGGAATAGAAAGTGTTTGGGTAACTGCATCCAAACTGTTAAGATCGATATCGGTAAGATGCAAGGCAGACATCACATCGTAATGCACAGCATAAAGATGATTCCTAAAATGAACCAGGTTTCCTACCATTGGGCCACCCAGGTTCAATAGTTCTGTACTTAAACCACTCGTTTTGTTATATAGCATCAGAAACGAGGTGGGCAATCCATCAACATTCATACCCAAATCATGGGTAAAGGGCAATGCCAAAGACTCACCTAAATCTACCGGGTGGCTTGCCCAAAAAGCACTTGTTTGCGTAAACACATAGTTACGCTGGTCTTTGTTCAGCCGATACAAACGGCAAAGGTTTTCCTGTTCATGGGGATG
>JAVEUB010000151.1:0-6529 GCA_034005785.1 Cloacimonas sp. (SeqCode)
CAGAATATGCTTGATACCCCAAAAAAAACTGAGCTTCAGGCTCCGTAGGGATTTTTGTGCCTCAGTTTTAGCCAACGTTTCATGTAAAATAGCGTCCCGCTGGGACTCATGGTGTTTTTAGAAGGCAGGGGGAAGAATCCTCCTGCACCCCCACTTTGTCGTTCGCTTATTGTGCTCCTGCTTTTCGCATAATTTGCAAAAGGCAAAAAGGACAAAAAACAAAAATCAAGGGGAAACCCTGCAGAGGCGGAAGCCTATATCAGAGTAGCTGTTAGCCGCGCTGTAGACGTAAAGAGCGAAAACAGAAACGGCGTCATAGTACCAGCTACCACCACGAGCAGTACCATGCTGCCCAACCCCGCTACTGCCATATATGTCCCAAACCCATTCAAAGACGTTACCGCTCATATCAAACAAATCAAGTTCATTGGCTGTCTTGGTGCCCACTGTGTGGGTTGTACTATTGGAATTATCCCGATACCAGGCTACTGCATTGATGTCATTACTCCCGCTGTAAGTATAACCGTGCGTCTGGTTACCACCTCTGGCAGCAAACTCCCACTCTTCCTGGGTAGGCAGTCTGTAGCCAATAGCCGTCCAATTGCAGCTTACATTAGTGTGATTACCATCGCTGGTATTCCAACCCGCAGGCCAGGTTCCTGGGTTTGTACCATAAGTACTATAACTGTAACAAGGAGTTAGCCCTTCCTGAATGCTCCTACGGTTGCAATACTCGATGGCATTGAACCAGTTTACTTGTTCAACAGGTCTATCTGTCTGCTGCCAATAAGAAGGATTCGCTCCCATCACGGACTGAAAAGAGGCCTGAGTAAGCTCGTACTTATCTATGTAAAAGCTGCTTACCGTTACATCCGATATCCCGTTGTTAAAAGTACCACCTTGAACCAAAACAAACTGCCCGGGTGTGTTTCCAATGGTATATGTAGCACTTGCTATGGCACTATCTGTCATTCCGGTTTTAGAGGCTTTAGCTTTAATTGTAGTGGTTGAAGATACGTTTATGCTGTTTGTATACATTGCCGATGATGAAGTCGGGTCTGTATTATCTGTTGTATAGCGGATTGTAGCACCACTTGTAGAACAAGATATTGTAACATTCTGGGTAGAAGTATATACCCCACCTGCCGGACTGAAAACTGGTGTAGCTACTGTCTCAGGTGTTGTCCCAATGGTATATGTAGCAGTTGCTATGGCACTATCTGTCCAACCTGATCTAAAAGCCTGAGCTTTTATGGTAGTGGTTGCTGTAATAGCAATTGGGCTTGTATAAATCGTCGAATTGGACGTGGGGTTACTACCATCAGTAGTATATACTATCGCTGCTCCTATTGTAGAACAGGTGATACTTACGCTTTGAGCTTCCGTGTAAGTCCCCCCAACCGGGCTTAAAACCGGTATGGCGCATTGTTCTGCAGGTTGGGTAGTTTCCTTATCGCAGCTTAGCAAACACAGCAGCATAGCTACGCTTAGCAGTGCAATAAATACTCTCATTGTTTCTCCTTTAGATAGTTTCTTGTATTAACCTGTGTATGTCCTGTTGTGGAATTGTTCCCATTGGCAGTTCCGTTGCCAATGTGTGTTTCAAATAGATATCAACGTTCTCCCCAGGTGCGGATGTGCAGTAGTTACATAAAGCCAGCAGCCCCGTAGTGATTAAAAAACATGATGCCAAGCAGCATTGCTGTTTTCATTTGGTTCCTCCATATATTTTGGTTTATTTATTCGGCTCTTTCATCTACCTATAAACCGATAGTGCAAGATAAATGATCTGTGATAATCTTGTCAACACAAAATAAGCTGGCATTCCCCCTTTTTCTCCTTCATTCCTGTGGTGGCGGTTGTGCGAAAACGTTTTGTCATTCCTGCGGAGGAGCTTGTGTGAAAACTCTTGTCATACCCGCGGAGGCGGGTATCCAGCCCATTTATAAGGTCTGTAAGAACGGAAGATAATCATATATATATCAATGCTTTAATAGTGTCATCCCTAACGGGATTCATCAGGGCTGGATTCCCGCCTCCGCGGGAATGACAGAAGGTTTTGCAGTTTTCACATAAACTTCTCCGCGGGAATGACAGAAGGGTTTGCAGTTTTCACATAAGCTCCTCCGCGGGAATGACAGAAGGGTTTGCAGTTTTCGCACAAGCTCCTACGCAGGAATGACAATGATAGCACGGAAATAAAGGAAAAAATGGGGGAATGCCTGACAATCTTTGCTTGACTGTTTGTTGATAGCTTATTTTGCTGCGTCAATATCGTTCTTCCCATTTGCACGTCCCGAAGATTAAAGTGTTAATGTATAAATATGAGACTGATTGGAGCTTATAACATTATGAAAAATAAGTGGATATGGATTATTGTTGCCCTGTTTGTAGCACTGCTTTCCTGGCGTATATACGTTAAGGTTCAGGCTGCAGGTGGCAAAGATGGCGAAAGCATGCCCAACCGCAAAGGCAATCAGGCTGTGGCGGTGGAAACTGGAAAAGTAGTTACGCTGGATATGACGGATACAGGTTTGTTTAGCGGGACTTTGGTGCCTAAAAGCAGATATATTCTGGCTCCCAAGATATCCGGACAGCTCAGCAAGCTCCATGTGAACATCGGCGATACGGTAAACAAGGGGCAGTTGCTTGCAGAACTGGATGATCGCATTGCCAAGCAGGATTTTGAGAAAGCCAAGGCTGCTTTGGGAATGGCAAAAGCTACCGCAGAACAAACAGCCGATGCTATGGAAATATCGGAACAAGAGCTACTTAGCCAAAGAGAACTATTAAATAAAAGCTATATCTCGCAAACTGAATTTAATCAGACTAATTCTCTGTATATAAGCAATAAATCTAAGCACAATATTGCCCTTGCCAGTTTGCAGAGTGCTCAGGCAGCCCTTAATGCGGCAGAGATACAACTGTCATTTACTAAAATCACTGCGGACTGGAATGACGGAGCAAGAAAACGGGTTATCGGGGAGAAATTTGCCGATGAAGGCTCTATGCTTACAGCCGGGGCACCAATTGTATCTGTATTGGATATCAGCAGTTTACTGGCAGTTATCGACGTTATCGAAGCCGATTATACCAAGATAAAGATAGGCCAATCCGCCAATATCAACACCGATTCCTATCCCAATCAGCAGTTTAACGGGAAAATAGTGCGTATAGCTCCTCTCCTACAGGATGCATCCCGCCAGGCAAGGGTGGAAATTGAGATTGCCAATCCGCAACTTAAGCTGAAACCTGGTATGTTTGCCAGGGTGTCCATAGCCTACCAGACTAAGAAGAATGTGGCGGCTATTCCTGCTGCTGCTTTGTGTAAAAGCAAAGGTGAGCAGGGCGTTTATGTGCTAAATCAACAAGATAAAACGGTAAGTTTCATCAAGCTCCAAACCGGCATTCAGAACAGCAACTTTGTGGAGATTATCTCCCCGGAAATAAAGGGTGAGGTAATCACTCTGGGGCAGGATCAATTGGACGATGGTAGCACTGTAATGCTTCCCAAAGCGGAAGGCGAAAAACCGAAAAAGCAGCAAGGCACCCGCAAATGAAGATCACCCAAATTGCTGTAAACCGCCCCATTTTTACCGTTATGATTGTGCTAATCGTAATTATTCTGGGTGGAATGGCGCTTATCCGTTTACCCATAGATTTGATGCCGGATATTACTTCCCCTACTATCAGCATTTCCACAACATATTCAAAAGCCAGCCCACTATCCATGGAAGAGCTGGTTACACGTCCCATCGAGGAAGCCGTAAGTGCTGTGCCAGGCGTGCAGGAAATATCTTCGCAATCCTCGGAAGGCAACAGCAACGTGCAAGTTACCTTTAATTGGGGTACCAATCTGGACACCGCTGCTAATGACCTGAGAGACCGTCTGGATAGAATTATCTCCCGTTTACCCGATGGGGCAAGCAGGCCGTCTTTGCGCAAATTCGATCTTGCTGCAACTCCTGTTTTAACTTTGGGTGTTGTTAGCGATCTTGATCCCATTGCTCTTAGGAAGATTATCGATGAGCAGGTTAGCTACCGTCTGGAGCGTGTTTCCGGAGTAGCCAGTGTAAGCGTGAACGGTGGCTTAACCCGCGAAATACACATTAATATTGATCCCCAAAAGCTTAAAGCCCTGCGGATACCTCTGGATCAGGTGATCAGCCGCATCCAGACTGCTAATGTAAATCTTCCTGCAGGATCTGTGTACCGGGGAAATTATCAGATAACCGTGCGCGTTCCGGGTGTGTTTGAAAACCTGGATGAACTGCAGAACACGATTGTGCTGAACCGTGAGGGAGCTTCCATCGCCCTGAAGGATATCGCCTCTGTGGATGATTCTTCCAGCAAGGAAACCCGCCTTATCCGCATCAACCAACGTCCTGGCGTGCAGATTTCCGTAAACAAACAATCCGGCACTAACACCGTCCAAGTAGCCAAGGGTGTAATCGCTGCGCTGGAAAGTATTAACCGCAGCTTACCGCAGATTAAGGTAATCCCCTTAATCGATACATCTGTGTACATCCGGCAGTCTATTAACAACGTAACCCGTTCTGCTTTTGAGGGGGGTATTCTGGCAGTGCTGATCTTGCTGCTTTTCCTCCGGAACTTAAAAAGCACCACTGTAATAGCCACTGCTATCCCTATTTCGGTGATGGCAACCTTTGGGCTGCTATATTTCAACGGGTTTACCCTTAATCTGATGACTCTGGGTGCATTAGCACTGGGGATAGGGCAGCTATTGGATAATTCTATTGTGGTATTGGAGAATATCTTCCGGCACAGAGAAATGGGGAAAGGCCCCATCGAAGCGGCTGTTTTTGGTTCCGAAGAGGTTACTCCTCCCATTATCGCCAGCACGCTTACTTCAGTGGTGGTTTTCCTCCCGCTTATCTTTGTGCGGGGTATGACGGGGATTATGTATAAACAGCTTGCTTATGTTATCGTTTTTTCCCTGGCTTGTTCGTTGGTTACGGCTTTAACCTTGGTACCCATGCTATCCAGCAAAATGCTCTCGATAAGCTCCGAGCCTAAAGGCAGCAACCGCAATCTTCGCAAGAGGCTTTTCGATGGCATCGGACGGCTTTTACATGCGCTGGAAGCCAAATACCTGCAAATGCTGCAATATGCCCTTAATAATCGGTTAAAGATATCTCTGATAGCCTCAGCCTTGCTTATTGGCTCGATACTGTTAGTTCCCTATATTGGTTCGGAACTGATGCCGGTTGCAGATGAAGGCGAGATCCGCATGAATCTGGATATGGAAGCTGGAACACGTTTGGAAATAATCAACACCCAGATGAAGGATGTGGAAGCCAAAATCAGCAAAAATATCCCTGAAGTAACCAATATCGTGGCTACAGTGGGTGGTGGAGGCTGGGGTGCCAGTTCTTCCAATACTGGGTCGCTGCGCATAAGTTTGGTAGGTAAATCCCAGCGTTCCCGCTCCGACGAAGACATTGCCACAGAAATCCGCAAACTGATTAAAAACCTACCCGGAGTGAAAGTACGGGTACGCACAGCCACCAATAACCAAATGACCCGTGTGATGGGTGGTGGAGGTGGCAGAATAGAGATTCAGGTACGCGGTCATGATCCCGAACAAGCCCAGAAAGTTGCCGCTACAATCCTGAAAGCTGTGGAATCTGTGGATGGAATCACCGATGTTAATCTTAGCCGCACTGCTGGAGCACCGGAAGATTTGGTACTTATTGACCGCCAAAAAGCCGCTGCTTTGGGTTTGTCTGTAGAGCAGATAGCCGGGATGCTGCAAACGGTTCTCTCGGGTAGCGAATCGGGCAACTATCTTGAACTTGGCAAAGAATACCCTTTGGTAGTGCAGATCAAAGATGCCGATAAGATGGCTCTGGATGAGGTTTTGAATTTAACCCTTACCAATTCTTCGGGGCAGCCGATCGTCCTGCGCAACGTGGTGAAGGTGGAGCAAAGTGAAAGCTCCACAGTGATCGAACGGGTGAATCAGGAACGCATGATTGATGTATCGGCAAACCTCAGCGGCCGCAAGCTGAATGCCGTGATAGCAGATATTCAGGCAAAGCTGGATCAGATCTCCGTGCCTACTGGTTTTAGTGTGGAAATTGTGGGAGACTATAAAGAACAGCAGAAATCCTTTAAGGAACTGATGGTGGGCTTCATTCTTGCTCTTGTGCTTATCTACATGGTGATGGCAAGCCAGTACGAATCGCTTAAAGACCCGTTTATTGTGATGTTTTCGGTGCCCCTGGCAATAATTGGCGTGGTTCTGATGCTGTTGCTTACCGATACCACCTTTAATATTCAATCCTATATCGGCTGCATCATGCTGGGTGGCATTGTGGTTAATAATGCTATTTTGCTGGTGGATACCACAAATCTGTTGCGCCGCAGGGATGGGATGCCCGTACGTGAAGCAATTGAAGAAGCGGGACGCCGCAGATTGCGCCCGATCTTGATGACTGCACTGGCAACAGTTTTGGGCTTACTACCCATGGCTATCGGCATGGGAGAAGGCGGAGAAGCTCAGGCT
>JAVEUB010000151.1:6539-7035 GCA_034005785.1 Cloacimonas sp. (SeqCode)
TCAGGCTCCTCTGGCAAGAGCGGTAGTGGGCGGTATGATAAGCTCCACTTTGATTACCCTTATTATCATCCCCGTAGTTTATTCCTACTTTGAAGAAGGGCTAAAACGAGTTAAGCTCTGATAGGCTCTTGCCAGCCTCTAACTAATTTCAGCACAGATAAGTTCTGCCTTGTCTGCCACTGTCTTGGCTGGCGTCTGGCAAACTATCAATAACCTCTGATTTCAACCATAGTCACATAATTTTACACTCACCCCCCTCTGCTTTTCTCTGTGGTTTTAGATAAGTCTTTGCAGTACCGACCATTACAGTCACGCAGCTAAAATCTTAGGGTGGATACTTTTTGAGGGTGACACGCCAACTCTATTTTGCCCCTCTTTCAGTCTGTATCTCTTTAACTTTGGAATGAAACCCTTTTAAGTATCCACTTTTTTCAAAGTCACTGCGGTTGGCAAGGAAAACTTTTCTAAGCGGGTCACAAAAGACAGGTATGTAACA
>JAVEUB010000152.1:0-7011 GCA_034005785.1 Cloacimonas sp. (SeqCode)
GGGGTGTAACGCTCACAGGCTTTACCGTTACTATTGAAAATGTACCCGGCTACGCAGGTGATAATCATGGACGATGCCTTTCAGCATTTGGCTGTGCACCGCGATTTGGATATAGTTTCCTTTGCGGTTGAAACTGGCTTGGGTAATGGCTTTGTGCTGCCTGCAGGTTATTTGCGGGAAAGCTTATCGGCTCTGAGCCAAAACACTATTGCCGTGATTTACCGTAAGAGTATTGCTTTGCGTAATAAGCCCCTGGAAAGCGCTGTTGCCTCGCAGGTGGAACGGGTATTTCATAGCTACAGCACGGTGACAGGGTGCATCGATCCTTCAGGGTTCAGACATCAGATACAAAGCCTTATTGGAAAGCGTATTGTGCTGGTTTCTGGTATTGCTCATCCTGCCTCATTTGAAGCTACGGTGAAGGAGAGTGGACTGTCTTTCAGCCGCCATTTTGCCTATTCTGACCATTATGCCTTCGCTAAACCGGAAGATTTTGAGTCCTGGTTACGTGAGATTCCGGATACAATCCTGTGCACTCAAAAAGATCTGATGAAACTGGCACGTCATCCTGAAATTGCGCCACGCTTACAAGCTGTGGAATTGCAATATCAGTTTGATGAGCCGGAAGAGTTTATTCGTGAAGTTTTGAGAGGTTTAGAGGTTTAGAGGTTGGAAGGTTGGAAGGTTGGAAGGTTGGAAGGTTGGAAGGTTGGAAGGTTGGAAGGTTGGAAGGTTGGAAGGTGGTTGGTTGTAGGGGCGCATTGCGTGCGCCCAAAGCTGTAAGTTATACAAGGTTTGCAGGAATAAACACTTAAACTCCACACTTAGCGCAGCTCTCACTGGCACAGCCTCTCACCTTGTAAATCTCACTGGCACAGCCTCTCACCTTGTAAATCTCACTGGCGAAGCCTCTCACCTTGTAAATCTCACTGGCACAGCCTCTCACTTTGTAAATCTCACTGGCGAAGCCTCTCACCTCTCCCTAATACACCATAAACTGTGCAGCAGCAGCAATAGCAGCAGTTTCAGCTCTTAGAACTAAGGGAGAGATTGTTATTTCCGGAATCTCCAGTTCGGCAAATAGCTCATATTCACTGTCATTCCAGCCGCCTTCAGGCCCTATCAAAAAACAGGGTTCCAGATCTTCAGCCAAATCCGTCATCCACACCTCGGGTCTGCGTTCCGAGCATAACACTGGTTGAAATCCATCATTTATTATCTGCTCCAGGGCTTGTGCTAAGCCTAAAATATCCTGGATTTCAGGAAGGTAGGGGTTATCACATTGTTTAATCGCGGCCAAACTGATGCGCTTTAAGCGTTGCACCGCATTCTGTGAGCCTTCCCGTACCACATATTCTGTGATCAGGGGATAAAACTTGGATGCTCCAAGCTCGGTGCATTTCTCTACCAGCAATTCATCGTGATGGTTTTTTAGCAAAGCAAAGGCTATTGCATAGCGCGGGTTTGGAGCTTCAGTATAACTGCAATCAAGAACGGCAAGGGAGATATTGCGTTTGTTTATATCCGTTATTTTGCCTGTAGCAGTATGTCCTGTGCCGCTGTTCAACATCACAGAATCACCTACGGCAATGCGTTTTACGTGGCTGAGGTGATGAAACTCTTCTCCTTCCAGCATCACAACCGTGCGCGAAGAGTTCAATTCGGGGCAATAATAAGACGGCATCAGCTAAAGTACTCCTTCAATTTGGACAGAAAGCCTTTACCGGGCTTCATTTCCCGTTTATGATCAAATTCCTTCAGGCGGGTATAAAGCTCAGTTTCTTCCTTGCTAAGCTTGGTAGGTGTAACCACAATTGCACGCACGATCTGATCTCCCCGCGAATAACTGTTCAGCCCTTGAATACCTTGCGCTTTCAGACGGAAGAGCCTTCCGCTCTGTGTTCCGGCAGGAATCTTCATTTTCACGGAGCCGCTTAAAGTGGGAACGATTATTTCATCGCCCAAAACTGCCTGCGAGAAACTGATTGGGTATTCCAGCACAATGTTGTTACCATCGCGTTCGAACACATCGTCCTGTTTCTCATGGATCAAAACCAATATATCACCACGTGTTCCGCCACGGGGTCCAACATTTCCCTGTCCACGTAAGCGGATGTATTGTCCTTCTTCCACTCCGGCGGGAACTTTCACGTTGATTTCTTTCACCTTGCCCATGCGTCCTTCGCCGTAGCATTTGGGGCATTTGGTTTTGATGATTTTTCCTTCTCCACGGCAGGATGGGCATTCCGCCACGGTTTGCATCTGCCCAAACAGCGATTGACGCACCTGACGCACCTGGCCTGTGCCGCGGCACTGTGTGCAAGTTTCTGTGTTGCCATCAGCGCTGCCAGAGCCATTGCACTTGTCGCAAGCTTCTTTGGTGCCGATCTTTATGGTCTTTTCCACACCTTGGGCTATTTCCTTAAGGGAAAGGGATAGCTCTATCTGCAGGTCTTCACCGCGGTTGGAGCTTCTAGCGCTTCTACCACCTCCGAATCCGCCACCAAAAAGGCTTTCGAAGATACCACCCAAGCCATCACCAAAGATATCGTTTAGGTCGCCACGATGGCTGAAGTTATCCCAATTGAACCCGCCCGAGCCAAATTGATTCTCGATACCGGCATGGCCATATTGGTCGTATAATTGGCGTTTATCTTTATCACTAAGGATTTCATAGGCCTCGCTGGCCTCTTTAAATTTGTCTTCCGCAGCCTTGTTATCCGGGTTTTTATCCGGATGAAACTGCAATGCCAGTTTGCGGTATGCTTTCTTGATAGTTGCGTCATCGGCGGTTTTTTCCACGCCGAGAACTTCATAATAATCACGTTTTGCCATCTATTTCTCCTTAGGATGTGTCATGCTTTTGAACTGGACGCTTTTGTCAAACGACTTCTTAAAAAAAAAGTTTAAAGCACCTGAATCATGTGTAAAATCATGCTCAGGTGCTTTGAACTTCAGAGACTAATGTTTTTTATCGTCGTCCACCACTTCAAAATCGGCATCTATGGGTCCATCCTGTTGAGGTGCTTCTTGTTGCTGAGCGCCTTGGGAAAAATCTTCAGGATTAAAACCAGGGGCGTTGGGGTCAAAACCTGCTCCGCCATTCGCACCTTGTTGCTGTTGCATATTGGCGTAGATAATTTCGCCCAGTTTCTGTGCTTTCTTGCCCAGATTCTCTTTTATGGCATTTACCGTAGCCGCATCGGTGGCTTTTTCCTGTTGTTCTTTAGCGCTTTTCAGCTCGGCTTGCAGCTCGCCTTTTTCGCTTTCAGATAGTTTATCGCCATATTCTTCCAGACTCTTTTCGGTGCTGAAGATCAAGGCATCCAGCTCGTTTTTGGCTGTTACAAATTCCTGGCGTTGCTTATCTTCATCGGCATGCAGTTCCGCATCTTTAATCATCCGTTCGATATCTTCCTTGCTGATATTTCCAGCCCGGTCGATCTTGATGGATTGCTCTTTACCGGTGCCCTTATCCTTGGCTGATACGTGCAGAATCCCATTGGCATCAATATCGAAGGTTACTTCAATCTGGGGGATGCCGCGTGGTGCAGAAGGAATGCCAACCAGGTCAAAACGTCCTAAGGATTTATTATCTGTAGCCATAGGTCTTTCACCTTGCACCACATGAATGGTGACTGCGGTTTGATTATCCGCAGCTGTGGAAAACACCTGGCTTTTCTTGGTAGGGATAGTGGTGTTGCGTTCAATAAGCGGAGTCATCACGCTTCCCAGAGTTTCGATGCCCAAAGAGAGCGGCGTAACATCCAATAGTAAAACATCGCTAACGTTATCGTCACCAGAAAGAATTGCGCCCTGAATGGAAGCACCAATTGCTACTACTTCATCAGGATTTAGGCTGCGATTCGGCTTCTTGTTAAAGAATTTTTCCACTGCTTCCTGCACAGCGGGAATCCGCGTACTTCCGCCTACAAGCAGCACTTCGTTGATATCGGAATTGCTCAGTTTAGCATCTTGCATCGCTTTGCGGCATGGGCCTAAGCTGCGTTCGATAAGATCAGCAGTGAGGCGGTTGAATTCTGCCAAACTTAAATCTATGCTTAGGTGTTTTGGGCCAGTGGCATCGGCAGTGATAAAAGGCAGGTTGATGTTGGTGCTTTGCGTTCCGGATAGCTCTATCTTGGCTTTTTCGGCTGCTTCACGCAGGCGCTGCATCGCCATCGGGTCTTTGGATAAATCCATGCCTTCCTGCTTCTTAAATTGCTCCAGAATCCAGTCGATTACACGTTTGTCGATATCATCACCACCAAGGTGTGTATCGCCATTCGTGGCAAGAACTTCCACCACGCCCTGAGAGATATCCAGGATGGAGATATCGAATGTTCCACCGCCCAAATCGTAAACGGCAACCTTCTGTTCTTTCTTGTTTTCCATGCCATAGGCAAGGGCTGCGGCTGTAGGCTCGTTGATGATACGTTTCACATCCAATCCAGCAATGCGTCCGGCGTCTTTTGTAGCTTGGCGTTGATCATCATTAAAGTAGGCTGGCACGGTGATCACAGCTTCGGTAACTGCTTGCCCCAGATAGGCTTCGGCTGTTTCTTTCATCTTGGCAAGGATCATAGCCGAGATTTCCTGAGGGGTAAAATCCTTATTTTCGCCGTCAATATGCACTGCAGCCTGGTTTTTGATCCCAGAAATTGTCTTGAATGGTACCTGCTTAATCTCTTCAGCAACTTCGCTAAACGAGCGCCCCATAAAGCGTTTGATGGAGAACACGGTATTCTGAGGATTGGTAACTGCCTGGCGTTTGGCTAATTGGCCTACCAGACGCTGACCGTCTTTGGCAAATGCAACCACGGAAGGAGTGGTACGTGTACCTTCCGCATTGGCGATAACTACAGGCTTTCCGCCTTCTACTACGGATACGCACGAATTCGTGGTTCCTAAATCAATTCCAATTATTTTTCCCATTTATTCCTCCAGGGATTTCATATTATTATTTATATTGCCGCTGGAAACTGCCACCCGAGCCGGGCGTAGTACCTTATCGTGGATGGTATAACCATTTTGGATTATGGCGGCAACGATGTTTTCTTGCCAGTCGCTGGGAATATGTGCCAGCGCGTCGTGATATTCAGGATCGAACTCTGTGCCCAAAGCCTCGATCTTCTTAATCCCTTCTTTTTCAAGGGCTTGGCGCAGTTGCTTTTCTATTAGCAGCACGCCCTTGGCAAAGGGACTCGTTAACTCCTGCGGGGTTCCCTGCAAGATAGCCCGCTCGAAATTATCCAACACATCACATATATCAGTGGCAAATTTCTGAGTGGCCATGCGGATCCAATCCGCTTTTTCCTGGTGAGAGCGCTTACGGAAGTTTTCAAATTCCGCCATATTGCGTAGATATTTATCTTTCCAATCCAAAACTTCTTTTTCCAAAGTGGCAAACTCATCTATCTCAACTTCTTCGGGATTAAGCACTTCCACGGGGATGTCTGCTTGTGTTTCACGATGTTTTTTTGTCAATTTCTTGTCTCCTGTTTCGGCACGATCATCCCGCGCCGGGTGGTATTGGTTATGGTTTTTGCCACGTCTCTGATGAGCGGAATCAGCTTTCGGTAATCCGTGCGGAGGGGTGCGATCACCCCCAAAAAACCAGGAATACCAAACACTTCATAGCGGCCATAAATCAGGGCAAAATCCGTCCATTCGTTTTGGCTGAAATCCTCACCCATGATGATATTAACTGCCTGATCCGATTCGTGATTACGCATCGTGTTCAGCAGGAAATCCTGCCGTTGGATCAGGTTCATAAATTTTAAAATGTTCTCTTTGGAATCAAATTCCGGTTGCTCCAGAAACTTGATGCTGCCATCAAAGTGAATAAAGAAATCGCTAATCTCGATAAACGCTTTATGCAGCTCTACCAAGAACTGAGATACCAGGCTGTTATCTGTTTTCTCGCGCATTTCAACAAGCACTCTATTGGCGATATCATACACCTGCAAACCGCCGAGTTCATCATTCAGATAACGCACCAGTTTACGCAGTTGCTGCTCCGAAAGATCGTTGTCGCACTTCAAGATCACAGTTTTATCCAAACCGGAATCCAGGCTCATTACAAAGATGAACTTGCGATCACCAATGGCAAATACATCCAGCTTAGCCAAATAGCCGCTGGAAACTTCCGGTTCGGCAACGAAGGAAAGCTGATCTGTCTCTTTTGCCAGATTTTGCATGATGTAATGCAAAGCCCGCGGCGTATCTTTGTAATTATGGATAAGCAGATCGCGCAGTAAATCCATCCGCGGATATGTAACCTGCTGGTGTAGGGGTTCAATGTGCTCCAAATATGTGCGGTAACCGCTTATCGTAGGGATTCTACCCGCCGAGGTATGCGGCTGCGAAATCAAATTAAGCTGCTCCAGCTTCAATAAATCCAGACGCAAAGTAGCCGAGGATACATCCTGCAGATACTTCTCGTTTAAGATGCGGGAAGATACGGGCTCGCTACTGATAATGTATTCATCCACCAGTGCCGTAAGCGTCTCATTTAGTCGTAGTTGATTCTTCTTCATTTCCTTGCACCTGAATTTTCTTAGCAGTCTAACGTGTAAACTGCTAATCTGAGGACAATCTAATCAGGATAGCTTTATTGTCAATCTAAAAGTGAGAGTGCTTAAAAATAGTGAGAGGTATAGACCCCACTGAAAACTTCAAATTTCATCACCAAAACTTCAAATGCCCAAGTCCAAACAAACTTCCAAACCAGCTATTATTATATTTTTTGATAATGTGATAGGTTGAAATGTCCAAGTGATGGCAATTTGTAGTTTTGCGTGAGGGTTTGTAATATGTGGCTTTATCTTTGTAGCACCCATAATAAACGGTACTAAAGATTATAATTAAATCTGGATTGGATATTCTCCAAACTAATAAACAAGCATCTACTTCTGCGTCGGCTTTTAGTGGGAAAGTGTCGTTTTTCTCAATCGCTCCAGAACAAACGGCCACATCGAGAGCCATACTTTTTTTCCATTTATGGTAGTA
>JAVEUB010000153.1:0-6982 GCA_034005785.1 Cloacimonas sp. (SeqCode)
CGTTATTGTTCCTGGCACAAAGTATTCTCCCCGGCGATTAACTATCATATAGTAGGGAAGACCCTTGCTATCAAGATAGTATCCGCATTGCATGTAGCCTTCGTAAGCTCCGTTTCCCGCTTTTTGCACCTGTAGCGAATTTAGCATAGTATTTTTCGGGCAAAGGGCTGTAGGAGCTTTATCCGTGCCAATAGTATATGATTCCAGCCAAGATAAGTTACGGATGATTTTTCCATAGCTTTTTACACGTTGGTTGGTAGCTGCTACGGCTGTATAGGTTGTTAAATCCTCATTGGGGAGAGGGTAGTTTTTGGTTCCTTGTCTGGATGATAGAGTTGTATATTCGCCTAAGCCTGCAGTATCCTGGAAACCTCGTAAGCGATAATGAAAGATGCCATCTGCCCCAAAGCATAGTGGCATATATAGTAAGGTTTTCTGCGTAGCGGTAGGAGGCTGCACCCACGAATTCCATTGATTCTGTCCTTTCTGATTAACCCAATATCCCAAAGCTTGCACGATGGGGTAAAACTGACGCTGTTTGTTCTCCAGACTGTAGTGTTTACTCTCACGATATACCTTTATCAGCTTGTTATCCAAGATGTTCTGAATGAAATAGGGCTGGTTTTCTTTGTCGGCTTCAGGGTTCCAGCGTGTTACCGGAGTGATGGGATAGATATCCGGAGCAAGCAAAATTGGCTCAGCGACCTTGCGGAAATTATCTTCATGGTCGTAAAACAAGCGTTTCTGAGGGGAAATAGTAATATTATCAACCTGATAATCATAATTTGCGGTTAAGATCTTTAAGCCTTCATCCTTCACCATATTCTGCATCAGCTTAAAGCTGGCAAACTGCCCTTGATAAGGCTCATCAAAGGTATAAAAGCCGCTTACATTGCCTTGCCCTTGGGCAATAATGTTTTGCATCCGCTGCACAATTCTCTTTTGCCAAGTTGCTTGATCAGTACTGATTTCGTGAAAAATCTGATCTTTTATCTCCACATAATCCAGCTGGACATCACAATTGCCATACCAATACAGCCTGGGATTCAGGTTTACCAAGATCATCTGCGTATCTGAATCGGGAGTGGCGGGATCGCCATCAATATCGGCGGATAAAAGCTTGGCAGCCAACAGATCGGCATAAGATACTTTAAGTTGGATGCTGATAAAACCACCTGTATCTTTCAGTTGGCTGTAATCTTTCACACGATAAAGTGATTCCGGTAAAGACATGTCTTTATACTTGTGGGTAAGCATCTTGGGTTGGCTGGCAAAACCACCACCCGAAAGCTCGTATCCGGCTAACATAAAGCGTAACAGCGGCTCTTCTGGAGCAAGATCAGCGCTCACATTGGAAAGCTTAAAGTTAAAATTTACCCACAGGTAATCGCCTTCATAGCTGGGAGGATTCTTTTTATAGAGATGAAATTCTTTACCAAAACGCACGTAAGCGCCGTTTTTATTGGGCCAGCGATGGCGCAGATCAGTGAATATGTATCCGGCTTTATCATTAGCCTTATTTGCCTGCCACACGTTTCCATAAGATGCGTTTGGATTGGTGGAAACACTCCCGATACGGGTAAGATTTACATCGCTGCGCGCGGCATACCAATACTGGTTGTCTTCGGCGTCTCCTTTCTTAACGTCACTCTCGGAGGCAAATTCGGCCTCAAAACGTAAATGGTTCGACAAGGAAAGAGGATAGCTGGAATATCTGTATTCGCTATCTGGGGAAGTGTTCCAACCCCTATCTGTTATCCAGGCATCGATGCCATGTTTGTCCAATTCTGCCAGTAATCCTGATAGATCGGGATCATTCGCATCCGTCTCGATGATATTGGAGTTGTATCCCAGTTTTTGCATATAGCGGCATAAAGCTTCTCTATTGGCATAGTTAACTTGTTTCCCATTTTTAAGATACGAATACGAACCCAACAAGAATTCATCGGAGTGTTTAGCCAATAGCGGCAGGGCAAGCAGAGCCATTATGCTTAGTAATAGCAATAATTTAAGCTGTTTTTTCATCATATCCTCATTTTTTGCTACGCTCATAGTTTGATGTTAAACCAAGGGGATAACACTTCGGGAATGCTAAAAGTTCCATCAGGCTGTTGGTATGTTTCCAGCAGGGCAATCATCAAGCGCGGAGTCGCCAGTCCGGAGCCGTTCAGGGTATGCAAATGCCGCAGCTTACCGCTATCGTCCTTAAAGCGGATATTGGCACGCCTGGCTTGAAACTCGCCAAAATTACTAACCGAGGATACTTCCAGATATTTCTGCGAGCCAGGTGCCCACACTTCCAGATCATAAGTGCGCTGCGAGGCAAAGGAAATATCTCCGGTGCAGAGGCTTAGCACTCTATAGTGCAAGCCAAATGCCTGCAAGATCGCTTCTGCATTGGCCAGCATTTCTTCCAGGGCAGTGGCTGAATTTTCCGGCTGCACGAAACGCACCATTTCCACTTTGTTAAACTGATGCAAACGCTGTAAACCCTTGGTATCTTTACCATAAGAGCCTGCTTCACGTCTGAAACAAGGTGTATAAGCCACAAAGCACTTGGGCAGGTCTTTATAGGACAGCACTTCATCGGCGTAAAAATTGGTTACTGGCACTTCTGCAGTGGGAATCAGGAACAGATCGTCCTCGTTGATATGATACATATCATCTTCCAGCTTGGGCAGTTGTCCTGTTCCAGTCATCGTTTTGCGATTCACCGCCAAGGGCACCATCAGCTCTTCATAGCCGTGCTTTCGCAGGTGGTATTCCAGCATAAAACTTATCAAAGCGCGCTCTAAACGTGCGCCCTGGCCTGTATAAATGGGGAATCCGCTACCACTTATTTTAGCTCCACGGGGTAAATCCAGCAGGTTATTGCGGTTGGCTATTTCCAGATGATCCACTGGGGTAAAGCTGAATTCCGGCTTTTCACCCCAGGTTTTAATTACCTGATTAAAGCTCTCATCGCGCCCAATGGGAACTTCCGCTTGGGGGATATTAGGAATGGTGAGCAGGATCTTTTCCAGATCGCTGTTGGCAGCATTCAGGCTTGCCGAAATCTGCTTTATTTCTTCGGCTACAGCGGTCATTTCGCCAAGCTCTAATCCGGCATCCTGGCCTGCTTTTTTCTTTTGGGCAATCGTCTGCGAAACGCTATTCTGCCTGGCTTTCAGGGTATCGAATTCGAACTGGAGTTTGCGCCTGGTTTCATCCAGATTTAGTAACGCATCCAGATCAGCCTTTTCATTTTTATTGCGGATAGCTTCGCGCATCAGTTCCACATTACTACGGATAAACTTGATATCTATCATGGGGTCTCCTTTTAAGGTTTCAGGTGTCAGGTGTCAGGTGACAGGGGTCAGGTGACAGGTGACAGGGGTCAGGTGTCAGGTGACAGGGGTCAGGTGACAGGGGTCAGGTGTCAGGTGTCAGGTGTCAGGTGTCAGGTGACAGGGGTCAGGTGTCAGGTGGTCGTTATGCTGAAGTGATCGTTTCAATATAAACCATCATCCAAGCATTTCAACAACTCGAAAGCCTGTTTTTTGCAATCCATCCCTGTTTTTCTCATATATCTCTGTCTCTCTTACAGCTCTGTTTTTCTCTCTCGTTCTCTGCTTTTCTCTGTGGTTAAAAAAAGAAATCTAACAAGATATCTCTATCTCCACAGCAAAACACTCTATCTTTGGCCTTAGCGCAGCGTAACTCTTAACTCTTAACTCTTAATTACTTTCTCTGCTTTTCTCTCTCGTTCTCTGCTTTTCTCTGTGGTTAAAAAAAGAAATCTAACAAGATATCTCTATCTCCACTACAAAACACTCTATCTTTGGCCTTAGCGCAGCGTAACTCTTAACTCTTAACTCTTAATCACTTTCTCTGCTTTTCTCTGTGGTTAAAAAAAAGAACTCTAACAAGATATCTCTATCTCCACAGCAAAACACTCTATCTTTCGCCTCAGCGTAGCTTAATTCCTATTTCCACCATCTTCAAAAAATCCTCTTGTTTCAACGATGCTCCGCCAATCAGCCCGCCATCGATATCGGCACAGGCAAGTAGTGAGGCTAAATTATCGGGTTTAACGCTGCCACCATAAAGGATCGGCAGGTTAGCAGCCACGGTTGGGGAATAATTTTCCCTTAGCCAGTTGCGGATAAGGGCATGCACTTCCTGTGCTTGTTCAGGGCTGGCTGTGCGTCCTGTGCCAATAGCCCAAACGGGTTCGTAGGCAAGGACGATCTCTTCACCAGTGGCAAGCTCAATATCCTTCATGCAGCCCTTCAGTTGCGAGATAATCACCTCTTTGGTACTTCCGGCATCGCGTTGTGCCAAGGTTTCCCCGATGCACACGATAGGCAGGATGTTTTGGGTAAAAAGCATCTGCATTTTCAGCCGGACTTCTTCATCTGTTTCGCCATGATACTGGCGACGTTCTGAATGCCCAATGATGCAATGCTTTAAGCCAAGTGAGGCAAGCATCGTACACGACACTTCTCCCGTAAAAGCACCAGCATCGTGCAGAGAAATATCCTGCGCAGCAATTTGCAGTGCCGAGCCAAAGCTTTCCCGCAGGGCTTCTACCAAAAACGGATAAGCCGGTGCGATCAGGGGAACTACCCTGCCGCAAGCGTAGCTCTCTAAACCTGATACCACAGTTTTCACAAACTCTCTGGTTTCAGCTAAACCTTTGTTCATCTTCCAGTTACCGGCAATATAAATTTTGCGCATTGTGCACCTCACAGCATTTTCCTTGTCGTAGCACAATACTTTAACAAGCGAATAAAGGTCAAGCCTTTTTTGCTATTTCCGGTTGTGGCTGCACGCATTCCCTATGCATTGGCTATGCATTGTCCATGCGATAGCCAATGCATAGCCAATGCTATGGCAATAACAGCAAGGGAGATTACTTTAATCAGCATCATTAAAGCGCACTTGAGGTTTGGCAGTTTTCGCACAAGCTCCTCCACGGGAATGACAAGAGCTTTCACACAAGCCATAAATCCGGTGGTCTTTAGGCCAAAACGTTCAACCGACAATATCAGCAACTAACCTGAGAGCGGTTATACTTTTAGCTATATGTATCGTGAAGTTCAAGCCACGTCCACACTCCACCACTCCAGCACGCCCACACTCCAACACTCCAACACTCCAACACTCCAGCACTCCAGCACGCCCACACTCCAGTTACAAGTAACGTAACCCTTGATGTTACTTTACAGCTTTGATATAATAAAACTCTTTATCCAGGACGGGTGCAGGTGTTTTTGTCCAGGTCACACGCCCACCGGAGGTTTGAAACACTCCGGAAGCGGAAATGTCTATGAAGTCTGCAGTTGGCGAATAAGCGCTAAATACTTTGTAGGAAGTGGCAGAAGGAACTGTATCCCATGAAAGTGCTACACTGTTTTCCGTGGCAGAAATCTCGATATTTACTGCAGCAGAAATGTATACTCCGGGCTTTGTCCACACCAAATCACCGTTTTTCCAAACGTTTGTGCCATCAGTTTCCAAAACAATATCATCATCATCGGTATCGTCATTGGAACCACTCCCTGTCCAGGTGTTCCAATCGTCTGCAGTGGAATAGATTATGCTGCTTGCAGCTTCCAACAGATCAATTACCGTATAGCTGGGATGCCCAAAAGAGTTGTTGCCAACACTGATAATAGAGATTGCGGGAGTTGCTTCATTCAGGAAAGTAGTGGAGGTGCCATTGATAGAGCCATGATGGGCAACTTTAAGGATATCGCAATTTACATCGAAAGTATTTGCAATGTAGTTATTTGTGCTGATTTCCATATCTCCGGTAAAGAGAAAACTGATACTCCCATAAATCATTTTGAACACAATCGAATTGTCATTTTCAGAGCGGGCGGGAGGAGGATTTAGAATCTGGGTATCCAACACCCAGTTCAGGCTATTTGAGGAATTCACAATTTCGATGGGAATTGCCTGCGCGCTAAGTTCCGCCATCAGCCTTGCCCAAGCAGCGGCATCAGAATTATCGCTATTCTTGATGAACTTGCCGACGGTTAGGATGCCCGATTGGAGCAAATCTTCAAATTCTGCATAGTGATCTGAATCTGGGTGTGTAACCAGCATTGCATCAAGATGAGTGACGCCCAAACTCTGCAGATACGTAATTAATTTATTATCGGACAAATCCTTACCCGAATCGATAAGGTAGTTATGCGTACCCCGCTGGATAAGCATGCTATCACCTTGTTTCACATCAATGAAGTGCACTTTTATGCGTTCGGAAGAGCCGTTGGGTGTGGTAACAGTGCTGCTTATAGGTGTGGAATAGTGGTTTTCTGGATCAACTGCCCAAGCCCGGTAATAATATGTGGTATTGGGGCTTACGCCATTATGCGCATAGAGCAAGGCACTTCCTTTATAGATTACCGTGCCACCTCCGGATATTACATCTCCAGCATTATATGCGCCAGTGGGAATGCCAAAACTGTTCACGCTGGAATAAGCAAGCACCACACTATCATGCGCCGCATTTTGTTGCCATGAAAGAGCTACAGTAGAGGAATTAATCGCATTGGCAGCGAGGTCTGCAGGTGGTAGAATAATGCCGCTATACACTACGATTACAGATTCTGTCGCCGTATATGCACTAAGACCGTTGGTTGCACTATAGGAGCGCACGCGGTAATAATATTCCGCTCCGGTGGTTAAGCCTGATACGGTTTGTTCGGTGCCATTTACTTGCAAGTTATTATATCCGCTTACATAAGTTGGGGCAATATAGCTTGCTATTACCACATCATCCAAACCGACGTTGCCAGCTCCCTTTGTATAGGAAAACTTCACTTGCGTAGAGGAGGAGTTAAGTGTAAATGTTTTGGTAGATCCTGTAGTAGGCAGATTGTAGGGAGCTGTTCCTCCCACGGTTATATTTGCCACTGTGTGCCAAGCACTTTGGTAGTATTCCTGTACCAGAAATGCAGAAACACCTGAAGTTGAATTGCCTTTAAGCCAA